>NZ_SOGF01000069.1:0-66741 GCF_004402355.1 Cryobacterium sp. TMS1-20-1
ACGAATTGGAAGCAAGCCCTCAGCCAGCTCGTGATGATTTACCCCGACCGAATCAACCCCCACCTCTAACCAATTCCCAACACTTACACAAAAGATTTGACAGGCTCCGATCGAGGGTGGTCATCCAGCCATTCAGGCTGTAGCCCCCGTTCGCCAGCCCACCAAAGGAGAGCCAGCTGCGCCGTTCCACCGTCGCCTCACCGGGCGCGGACCCGTCGGGCGCAAGGCGCGCCTGCCACGCAATGCCCTGCTGGCGCAGCAACTCCGGCGCGAACGCAATCCCCGCACCGGGAAGCCCCTCGGTCTCGGGCGTGATCGCACCGGACCCACTCGCCACGAGAGATCGTTCGACCCGGTCGAGGTCATCAACCAGAACCGAGGAACGTAGGCCGTCGAGGACGGATACGATCACGCGGGCCTGCTCCACGCCGAGCGCCCCGCCCTGCAAGGCTTCGCCGACAACGGGATAGGTGGGTGTCAGGGGCCGGCCGAGCAGCATCCGCTCACCCGCAGCCTTACCCAGCGACGCACGCTGCCGCACCTCACTGCGCGAGATCCGGGCCAGGGTCGAAACCAACACGAGACCGCTACGGCAGCCCAGCCTACGCGCCAGAGACACCGCGCCCGCCGCTTCAATCTCGGTCTGCTGGGCCGTTTTCACGGCGGCCTTCTTCGCCACGGACGCATCAAAGTACTCGGAACGACGCAGCACATCCGTCGTGGACAGCACCCGGGCCCCATCAACAACCCGGCCCACACTCTCCAGCGCGAGCAACATGCTCAAGGATTCTTCATCACCGAGCAGCCCGAAGGACAGCCCACCCAACGCCGCCAACAACGCATCCCGCGCCTGCTCCACCGCCACAATAGTGGGGTTCAAACTGACCTCGCTCGGGTTTTCCATGAACATGGGCGCCATTGCCTCCTTCCCATGATTCTACCCCCAATCGAACACAAAAGCGAGAGAAACTCAGGTAGATTTCTACACGAATTTCGGTGCCACAGCGAGTTGGCGGAGCTTCCCGCGCGCTGGAAGGCCCTGAATCACGTTCGATTGAAAGGTTCGTGCCATCGGAGGCGTTGCGGTGACGCGAGCGACAAATAAAAATAACTATCGAAACTCTGTCATTATTTTCTGCAGGGCAGATTCGGCCGATTGGAATGGCGTCCCGATCCACAAGCAGCGTGTGCCGCCATGCCGTGCCGATGTTGCGAACTCGGTCCCAGCTGCTAGACAGGCCAGGACCAAGAACAGTGCGCGCCGGCGCAGCCCGACGGCCGGCGCAGAGAACTGTAGGGGCACCGGCGCAACGCAGCCGCAACGCAGCCGCAACCGCCGGCAAAGTGGACGCGCAGGCGCAGGAGCGCCCCGGACGCGCAGGCCCAGGCGGAGCCCTCCAGCGCCGCCGTTACGCGGCCAGGGGAGTGGGCTCTACACTCCAGCGGATGGCGCGGACGCCGGCCCGGGTGCCGTGCGGCTCGCCGCCGTGGCCGCGCAGGCGGCGGCACTCCACGAGGTCCGCGGCCGGGGTGATGTGCGGGTCGCGGCAGGAGCTGTCGTAGCCGGTGTAGTCGATTTCAAGCAGAAGTTCGTCGTCGGTCATGGTTGTGGTTCCACTTCAGCGGGGCATCTCGTCGGAGCTGCCGGGCGAATGCACCTACCGGAGCAGGCGTTTGCCTCGAATTGATCGTGCGCGAATTGTTGGCACGCGATCGGGATCGAAACCCGATGTCACTCTCCGGCGATGCTGGCGGAGCTGGTCTATGCGTACGAGGCTAGGTCGCCCGGGTACGGATTGTCTGCAAGAAGGCGAAAATGTTTCAGTTCGTTACCTGATGGAAATGCCTCTTGCCCATTTCGGGTAGCGGGTAACGATTTGCGCGCGCCAGCGTTGGTCCCAGTATGACTATTCCGCTGTCCATTCTTGACCTCGCTCCGATTGCCCCTGGGGAGACCGCTCGGGAGAGCTTTGCGGCGAGTGTCGCGCTGGCCCAGACCGCCGAAAAACACGGGTACGAGCGCGTCTGGTACGCGGAGCACCACAATATGCCGACCATCGGATCGTCGGCGACCAGCATTCTGATCGGCCACGTCGCCGGGCAGACCAGCACCATTCGGCTGGGGTCCGGCGGCGTCATGCTGCCCAACCACTCGCCGCTCGTGATCGCCGAGCAGTACGGCACCCTCGCCGAGCTCTACCCCGATCGCATTGACCTGGGGTTGGGCCGGGCGCCCGGCAGCGACCAGACCACCGCTCGGGCGATGCGACGCGATCCGCGTGCCTCCGACCAGTTTCCCCAGGACGTCATGGAACTGCAGGCTTACCTGCGCGGCCAGTCGATCGTGCCCGGTGTGCAGGCGGTTCCCGGGGCCGGCACCAACGTTCCGCTGTACATTCTCGGCTCCTCGCTGTTCGGCGCCGGTCTCGCCGCCGCACTCGGCCTGCCCTACGCCTTCGCCTCGCACTTCGCGCCGGACGCGCTGCACGAAGCCATCGCGCTCTACCGCCGCGACTTCAGGCCCTCGGAGCAGCTCGCCGCCCCGCACCTCATCGTTGCCGCCAACGTGATCGCGGCCGATGAGAAAGCGGATGCTGTGGCGCAGTTTGACACGACCCGTCGCATCCGGGTGCGCGGCATGCTCTCCCGCGGACCGGCCACGCCCGAGTACAGCGACGACCAGATCGACGTCTTCCTGACCACCCCGGAGGGCCGGAACATCGCCAACATGATGCGCTACTCGGCCGTCGGAACGGCGGACGAGGTGCGCGCCTACCTCGAGGAATTCGCCGAGGGAACCGGGGCCGATGAGCTCATTCTGGCCCACCAGTCCCCGCGGATCGAGGAACGCCTGCGGTCGGTCGAGCTGACCGCCGATGCGATGAATCTTGTCGCGGCCTAGATTGGCCTGATGACCCCGGACGCGCTCGTCGACCTGTGTCTGAGCCTGCCTCAGGCTGTTGAGACCTTTCCCTTCGGCGAGGAGACGAGCGTGTTCAAAACCAGCGGCAACGGCAAGATTTTTGCCCTTGCTGCCTTGGCCGGCGACCCGCTGACGGTCTCACTAAAGTGTGATCCGGAGGAAAGCCGCGCGCTGTGTGAGGAGTTTCCCGCGTGGATCACGCCGGGGTATCACCTCAATAAGAAGCGCTGGATCACGATTGTGCTCGATGGCCATGTGCCCCGCGAGCTCGTCGAAGAGCTGCTGCGGGACAGCCACGCTCTCGTGCGGCCGAGAGTTCCCCGGGCGCAGCAACGTCCCAACGTCGACGAGACGTGAGTTACAGGCCGTTGAAATCAGGTTGAGACTCACGGGTCGGCGAACGGATGCCGCCAAATCACACCTCGGCGAGCGGTTCGCCCAGTGGGTCGGCCGCGCCGAGGTCGGCCAGCGCCATGCCGCCGACCGGGAGGCCGGCCCAAGACAGCAGGGTCCAACCGTCCTCTGGCGAGCCGGTGAGCTCGACCACACCGGTGTTATCGAGCTCGTTCTCACTGGCGAAAGTGGGCGGCACGTTCTGGGCACGCGCGGCCGTCCACACCCGAATCGCCGCGCCGTGGCTGAACACCGCCGCCACTTCCGAGCGCCCTGCCGCCGCAGCAATGTCTACGTCGAACCGACGCAGGAAATCGTGGCCGTCGTGAGCACCCGGCATCCGCTTTTCAAGATCGCCGGAACCCCAGGCCACCGCGGTCTCCAGATAGGCACGAACGGATGCCCGATCACGCAGACCCTCCAGCGACCCGGCTTCGATCTCGTGCAAACCCCCGGCGACCTGCAGCTCTAGACCGCGGTCGGCGGCGAGCGGATGCGCCGTTAGCTGGGTGCGCAGGAGCGTTGATACGAAGATGGCGTCGATCGGGTCGGAGCGCAGGGCATCGGGAATCGCAGCGGCCTGGCGCAGACCGAGATCGGTCAGGCCCGGACCGGGATGCGCGGTGTCGAGCCGCCCGAGAACGTTGCCGGGAGTCTGGCCGTGACGGATCAAAAGAAGTCGCATGGTCCCTCCAGCATAAGCATCGAGCCTGAATGGCGAGCGGTTCGCGGCGCGGGCACGCAGCAGACAGTGGCAGCATGGGACACACACCCACGACCGGTCAAACAGGAAGCAGCCCCATGACGATCATCAAAATCAACGCCATTACCGTGCCGAGCGATGGCGGCGACGAGCTCGCCCAGCGCTTCGCCGCCCGCGCCGGTGCCGTCGACGACCGCCCCGGTTTTGAGGGCTTCGAACTGCTCAAGCCGACCGACGACCGCCTGACCTGGCTCGTCGTGACCCGCTGGGCCGACGAGGAATCCTTTCAGGCCTGGCTCACCTCGCCGTCCTTCGCGCACGGACACCGCAGCGAGACGCCGAAAGACGGCGAGCCGGCCGCGCGCCCGGTCGGTGTGAGCAGTGAGCTGTGGTCCTACGCCATCGCCGGTGGAACCGGGCGCTGACGATGTCTGGCGGCACGGCAGAAGCGGTCGCGCACCTCGGATAGTGCCTTAGATGTCCGTGGCGATTTCGAACTTGGTCAGCAGGGGCGGGCCGGCCAGGACTGCTCCGAGGGGTGATTTTCCTGGCCCGGCTCGAAAGGTGCGGTAGGCGGCGTCGTGCTCCAGTGACGCCCACTTCTCCACGAGTACGAAGTGGGTGGGGTCTTCGGTATCGACGAGGACATCCACGCCAAGACATCCAGTGAAGGCTCTGGTAACGATGAGAGTTTCGTGCAGGATGTCAGGAGCGTCAGCGAGAGACTCGGTTTTCACATGGATGTCGAGAAAAGCAGTGATGGGCACGAAAAGCTCCTTGCGGTTGAGGATGGGACCACTATGCGTGATCTAGTGAATCCGGAGGTGGATCGGGAGTGTCGCTTTCGAGCAGCTCGGTGATCGACCGGAGGGTTTCGGGGGAGACATCGCCGAGCATCCGGGCAGCGAAGCTCACCACGCGCGCAACGCGCAGGCTCTTCACGAAGGCGAGTTGAGCGTCGACCCGTTCGGGCAGGTCGCCACCCCCGCCGAGCATGTACTCCGGAGGGATGCGGAAGAAATCGGCGATTCCGGTGAGCAATGCCGGATCGGTGACGAGCGGTCCTTCGCCGGTGATCATGTACGCCCAGCGAGCTCGCGACAGGGTCAGGCCGCGTTCCTTGAGCCCCGCTTCGATTTGGCGATAGGTGTACGGAGTGTTTCCTTCAGCGACGACGACGTCAAGCAGCAAGTTGAGTTTGCGCGCCAATTCCACCTGGGGGCTCACCTCGTCGGCGCCCCGCGCGACGGTCATCTGGTCACCCCGGCCAGAGCGGTGGTTCGGGCCTGCGTGCGCACCTCGGCCAGGTCGATCAGGCCCTGTTCGGCCGGACTGACGGCCTGCTCGGGGTGAAGTAGCAAGCTGTCCCGAATCTCGACGTGCCGCCGGTACAGGTGCGCACCTGGCACACGCACGATGAGTAGCTGAAGCGGTGACAGCTCTCGTTCGATGCTGAGCTCGGGAGTGTCGGCCAGGAGGCGTTGCCACAACGGTGTGATGCGCCATAAAAGCACACGATCGTGGAAGTTTCTCCCGCTCGAGGTCAACCCGTCGACGGTGGCGGTCAGTCCCAGGCCGATGACGAGGCTTATCGGCGAGAGGAGCAGGCTCAGAGTGTACGCGATTCGGCCCCAACCGACCAGAAGGTAGTCTGCGTACAGCACGGCCAGGATGGCGCTGGTCAGGCTGATGAGGGCGTACGCGAGTACTCCCAGGCACGCAAGGAGCACGAGACTCAGTGAGATCCGGGTCACCAGACGTCGCTGCCGTCGCAAGTCCCGAATGCACGCGATACCGAACGACACCGCAAAGATGCCCATCGCGATCCAGGTCGTGGCCGCGTAGGCAGTGAAATCCCAGCGCGGTATGAAGGATGCTGCGATGTCGTCGGTGACCCGCCAGTCGCTTCCAAAAAACAGAACGGCCTGAACGAGCACGATCGCCGTGGTGATCAGCACAGTCGCTCGCTGACGAGCCCGCGTCAGTCCGCGCGGAGACATAGCCTCCTGCACGATGACATCGAGCAGTGCGATGGCCACGATGGTGAGGGCGTGGAAGATGAAATAAGTCACGTTGCCGCCGCCGAGAAGCGCGTCAACCGGCCGGTACACCGGCTGCGGCATTAGCGTCATCGTTAGTGCAAAGACCGCCAGAAACAGCAGTAGCGGCCGACGTCGTCCGCGAATGGCCGATGGGACGCAGACCGCGGCGGCGATCCAAAAGACGGCCGACAGTGTGAAGAGAATTGTTTGCACTAGAGGACTCGTCCGAATCCGGTTGGGGTGCCCTGGGCAGCTTCGGGTGCGTCCTGCAGCATGATGAGGGCCAGTCGATCTCCGATGGCTTCGGCCAGGGCCTCCTGCTCATCGGTGAACTGGCTCCGCGACAGGGCGTAGGCGATCGCGTCGATCGGAATCAGGGGTGCCAGCAGCGCAATTCGTTCCGCAGGAATGAGTTCTTTCTCGTGATCGAGAATCATATGACCGAACTCGTGGTTGAGGAATTGCTGGCGGTGCACCGGGGAGGTGGTCGGTGCATGGTGGATGCGCTCAAAACTCTCCCCGGCCACGGCGATCCACAGCCCGCAGAGGCCCGACTCCAGCATGCGGGGGGTCGCGCTCTGCACCACGATCTTTTTTCCACGCACCGATTCCATGTGCCGGTGCAGCAATTCAGCCGTCAGTGGGCGGGGCAGACCGAGGTCGGACACCATCGTGTGTGCCCGTTTCTGCCGTGCTTCGTAGCTCATACGATGCCCCCTACTAGCCCATCAGCCTACCCCGCAGCGGGATCGGTCACCGCAAGTATGCACCGGTGCCCATATCGGGTTACGATAGACATGTCTAACGTGGGTCCTCGGGGGAGGATCGGTCAGGGCATCGCTCGATAGTGGTGGCAACGCGGGGGCTCCAGTACCGGTTCTGCACACGGTACGACCACCATTCATCGAGCGGGCCCTGGCTCCACGTGGATGTTGAGTCCTAGAATCGGGCAGACTCATCGGGCCCGGGCCCGCACACTAAGATTCGTTACGCCTCCTCGTCGGAGTGCCGATGCCCGCAGTTAAGCTGGGCGCATGAGCACTGTGCGAACTACTGTCGCTGACACCCCCATCGCTGCGGCACGCCCGGCTCGATCCCAGGCACTGCTGGATGCCGTGACCAACTCCGTCGTCATCGCGGACGGCGCCATGGGCACCATGCTGCAGGAGCACAACCCCACCCTCGACGACTACCAGCAGCTCGAGGGCTGCAACGAGATCCTCAACGTGAGCCGCCCCGATATTATCGCGGCCATCCACGACGTCTACCTCGAAACCGGCATCGACGCCATCGAGACCAACACCTTCGGCGCGAACTGGTCCAACCTCTCCGACTACGGCATCGAAGACCGCATCGAGGAACTCGCCAGGCTCGGCGCCGAGATCGCCCGCACCAGTGCCGAGAAGTTCGAAGCCCGCGACGGCCGCGTGCGCTGGGTGCTCGGCTCGATGGGCCCGGGCACCAAACTGCCCAGCCTCGGCCACACCACCTACGCCAACCTCAAGGCCACCTTCGCCGAGCAGGCGCTCGGGTTGATCCGCGGTGGCGCCGACGCGTTCCTCATCGAGACCTCGCAGGATCTGCTGCAGACCAAGAGCGCGGTGAACGGATGCAAGCAGGCCATCGCTGAGACCGGCATCCGCTTGCCGATTTTCGTGGAGGTGACGGTGGAGACCACCGGGACCATGCTGATGGGCAGCGAGATCGGCGCAGCCCTGACGGCGCTCGAACCCCTCGGCATCGACGCGATCGGCCTGAACTGCGCGACCGGACCGACCGAGATGAGCGAGCACCTGCGCCACCTCTCCAAATTCTCCCGCGTTCCCGTCATCTGTATGCCGAACGCCGGCCTGCCGCAGCTGACCAAGACCGGCGCGAGCTACCCGCTCACCCCTGACCAGCTCGCCACGGCACACGAACAATTCGTGAAGGAATTCGGGCTGGGGCTGGTGGGCGGATGCTGCGGTACGACTCCCGCACACATGACCGCCGTGGTCGAACGGTTGCGTGGTGTCACCGTTAAACCGCGAACGCTCGAAGCGGATGCCGGCGTCGCGAGCTTGTACCAGCACGTGAGCTTCGACCAGGACAGCGCCTTCCTCGCCATCGGCGAGCGCACTAACGCCAACGGCTCGCGCGCGTTCCGCGATGCGATGCTCGCCGAGAACTGGGACGACTGCGTCGACATCGCCCGCAGCCAGGTGCGGGACGGCGCCCACCTGCTCGACGTGTGCATCGACTACGTCGGCCGCGACGGCGTCGCCGACATGAAACAGGTCGTCTCCCGTCTGGCCAGCGCCTCGACCCTGCCGCTCGTGGTGGACTCGACCGAACCGGCCGTGCTGCAGGCCGGCATGGAACTCATCGGCGGCCGCCCGGTGGTGAACTCGGTCAACTTCGAAGACGGCGAAGGGCCTACCTCCCGGTTCGGTCGCATCATGCCGCTCGTGAAAGAGCACGGCGCCGCCGTGATCGCCCTCACCATCGATGAAGAAGGGCAGGCCCGCACCGCCGAACACAAGGTGCGCATCGCCACCCGGCTGGTCGAGACCCTGGTGAACGTGTGGGGTATGCGGGTCGAGGACATCATCGTCGACGCCCTCACCTTTCCGATCGCGACCGGCCAGGAGGAAACCCGCCGCGACGGCATCGAAACCATCGAGGCGATCCGCCAGATCAAGGCGAAATATCCCGGCATCCACACGACGCTCGGCGTGTCGAACGTGTCGTTCGGACTCAACCCGGCCGCCCGGTCGGTGCTCAACTCGGTGTTTTTGCACGAAGCCACCGAGGCCGGCCTCGACTCCGCCATCGTCAACTCCGCCAAGATCGTGCCGCTCGCCTCGGTGCCCGATGACCGCCGAAAGGTGGCCATGGACCTGGTCTGGGACCGCCGCGAATACGACGCCGAAGGCACCCTCACCTACGACCCGCTAGTGGCCCTGCTCGACCTGTTCGCCGGCGTCGACTCCGCCGCATTGAAGGACGAACGTGCCGCCGAACTGGCGGCCCTGCCGGTGGGCGAACGGCTGGAGCGCCGCATTATCGACGGCGAGGCCAAGGGCCTCGAGGCTGACCTCGACCTTGCCCGAGCCGGGGGGTTGAGCGCGCTCGATATCGTCAACGTGCACCTGCTCGTGGGCATGCAGGTCGTCGGCGCCCGCTTCGGCAGCGGCGAGATGCAGCTGCCGTTCGTACTGCAGTCCGCCGAGGTCATGAAAGCCGCCGTCGCGCTGCTGGAGCCGCACATGGAGAAATCCGAAGCGGCCGGCAAGGGCACGATCGTGCTCGGCACAGTTCGCGGCGACGTGCACGACATCGGCAAGAACCTCGTCGACATCATCCTCACCAACAACGGCTACGACGTGATCAATATCGGCATCAAACAGCCGATTGCTGAGTTCATTCGGGTGGCTGAAGAACACAACGCCGACGTGATTGGCATGAGCGGGCTGCTCGTGAAATCCACGGTGGTGATGAAAGAGAACCTGCTCGAACTCGAATCGCGCGGCCTCGCTGACAAGTGGCCGATCCTGCTCGGTGGCGCCGCACTCACCCGCTCCTACGTGGAGGACGACCTTGACAGCGTCTTCGCCGGGCAGGTGCGCTACGCCCGCGACGCGTTTGAGGGCCTCGCCCTGATGGAACCCCTCGTGGCCATCGCCCGCGGTGCCGACCCCAAATCGGTCGGCCTGCCGCCGCTCAAGAAACGCATCCACAAGAAGAGTCTGCTCACCTTGACCGAACCCGAGGAGATGCCCGCTCGGTCCGAGGTCGCGAGCGACAACCCGATCCCGGTGCCGCCGTTCTGGGGCACCCGCATCGTCAAGGGCGTGGCCCTAGCCGACTTTTCTGCCTTCCTCGACGAACGAGCCACGTTCATGGGGCAGTGGGGGCTCAAGCCCAGCCGGGCTGAAGATGGTGCGAGCTACCAGGAACTGGTCGATACCGTCGGTCGGCCGCGCCTGCGTTACTGGCTCGACCGCATCCTGGGCGAGGGCATGCTCGATGCCTCCGTCGCCTACGGCTACTTTCCGGTGGTTGCCGACGGCGACGACCTGGTCGTGCTGCACCACGGCGACGACCCGACCGGCCTGGTCGGCCAGGCTGGACTGCTCGCGCCCGACGGCGGTTCCGACGGCGTGCTCGGCTCTGATCGCCTGCGCTTCAACTTTCCCCGGCAGCGCCGTGACAAGCACCTGTGTCTGGCCGACTTCGTGCGCGGTCGAGCGTCTGGCCAAACGGATGTCGTCGCCCTCCAGCTGGTCACCGCCGGCTCGAACGTGGACTCAGTGACGGCCCAAATGTTCGCCGCGAACCAGTACCGCGATTACATGGAACTCAACGGGCTCACCATGCAGCTGACCGAGGCGCTTGCCGAATACTGGCACTCGCGCATCCGCTCGGAATTCGGTGTGGGCGGCGAAGACCCCACCGATATCGCCGGCATGTTCAAGCTCGAGTATCGCGGTGCTCGGTTCTCGCTCGGCTACCCGGCCTGCCCCGAGATGGAGGATCGCCGCAAGGTGGTCGAACTGTTGAAGCCGGAGCGGATGGGCGTCGTGCTGTCGGAGGAGCTGCAGCTGCACCCCGAGCAGTCGACCGACGCGTTCGTGTTCCACCACCCGGAGGCGAAGTACTTCTCGGTGTAGTGCGTCGGGGTCGGAGGGGGCTCCGCGCGGAGTTGCGCCTCCAGCGCACTGGCGCACGTCCCGCGCAGCGCGAAACGGATGCCTTCGAGCCAGAGAACGAGTCAGCGGGGGCCCAGGCGTGCGCGGCGCAGGGCGGCGAGAACGGCCGGGCCCACCAGGGAGATGCCGACCACAGTGGTGATGGCCCGCACGGTGTCCCAGGTGAGGGTTGACGTGACCAGGGAGTACAACGCGAACGAGGCGAGGTTCTGCCCGGCGTCGGCCCCGGCCGTGTAGGAGATGCCGGTACCGCTACCGACGGCGAACGGCCAGAACCAGAGGTTCATCATGAGGCCGAACAGGTACGACGAGACGACGCCGTAGACGGCCAGCAGCACGATTTCGAGGCTCCGACGCCAGCGCGTCCCGGTCGTGAGCCGCGATTGCGCGTTCAGCCTGGGGAGGTGCCAGCGCTGCGCGGGTGCGCCTGGCGCGGGCTCGCCATGCGCGGGTTGGCTTGGCGCTTGTGCGGTCGACGCCGGTTGGGTCCTGGGTGCGGTCGGGGTCGCTTTCGCCCAGTGCGGCAGCAGCCCTGCGCCGGCGCCGACCCAGCCGCAGGCGAACATCTGGAACGGGGTCCAGGGCCCGAAGCCGCCCCAGAGCAGGGAGGACACCGCGATGGTGAGCAGTCCAAGCAGAAAACCGAACCGCGCGCCGTAGACCCGTCCGGCCAGAATCAGCAGCACGAACACCGCCTCAACCCCGCCCATGCCGGCACCGGCGATTCGCACCGCGGCACCGACCGCCGCGAGCACACCGAGCAGCGCCACTGTTTTCGCCGTGTACATCTCCCGGTCGAGGGTGAGCGCGAGGGCCACGATGAGCGCCGGAATGAGCGCGAACGCCACGATCGGCACGGCGACCTGCGCGTCGGCCGGCACCGCCGCGACGAAGAACGGCCAGGCGAAGGCTGCGGCGGCGAGAACGCTGCCGCTGCCCAGAATCCACGACGTCCAGCGGATGCGCCGGCGCGCGCTCACAATGACCGTCACGAGTGCACCTCGATAGGGACTTCGAGCCGGCCGGCATCCATGCGCAGGATTCGGGAGGCGAGACCCCGCGCGAAGTCGTCGTCGTGGGTCGCGAAAATAACCGCAGCGCTGTGGCTCGCGGCTTTGAGCAAAGCGTCGCTCACCAGGGCACGCGACGTGAGGTCGAGGCCACGAGTGGGTTCGTCGATGAGTAGTAGGGCGGGCCGGGCCGCGAGTTGAATGGCCATCACGAGGCAGAGGCGTTCGCCGGAAGAGAGGTCGCGTGGGTGGCGCTGCAGCAGGTGCGCGACATCCGCGACGCCATCGAAACCCAGCAGCTGCGCAAATGTCTGTGCCGTATCGGCGCCAGCCAGAGTGCGGTTAGCCCGCCGACACTCCTCGGCCACGGTGATCGCAAACAATAGGTCGTCGAAGTTCTCGGGCACCAGCGCCACGGCCTGCCGACGGGTTCTCCACTTGAGGGAGTGCACGTCATGGCCGGCAACGGTGACGGTGTCGGCAGCCGTCGGCAACGCCATCGCCCGCAACAGGCTACTTTTACCGGCGCCGTTGCTACCCCGAAGCGCGATCAGCTCGCCGGCCTGCACTTTGAAGGACACGTCGTCGACGACCAGACTCGTTCGGTGTCGAACGCTCAGCCGGCGGATGCTTGCCAACAGCTCAGCCGGCACGGTTCCGAAATCTCGCGACGCGACCGGCGTCGGCGTGGGAGTCTCGGCGGTCGACAGCGCCTGCATCTCACCGGCGGAGACCTCGTGAAGCTGGCTGCCTCGAATCTGGAGCCAGGCATCCGCTATCGAAGCGAACTCCTTCGTGTTGTGTTCGGCGATGACGACGCAGACGCCGGCTTCGTGGGCGAGTTGGTCAAGCACGGCGCAGACCCGATCCCGGGCGGCAGTGTCGAGGTCGGCGAGCGGTTCGTCGACGAGCAGCAGAATGGGGTTGTTCACCAGCGCAGCGGCGATGGCCACGATGCTGGCCTCGCCCGCTGAGAGCCGCTCGATCGGTCGGTCGACCAAATGTTCGATTTTGAGCCGGGCGGCGATGTCACGTACCCGGGAGTGCACGATGGTGGTCGCGACGCCGCGCACCGCGAGGGCGAAGCCGATTTCGTCGTGCACGGTTTCGGCCGCAAAGCCGAGGCGCACGTTCTGCGCGACAAGCCCGACGAAACCGGCCGTGTCACGCGGGGGAGTCGAGGCCCGATCGGCACCGCCAATGTTGACGGTGCCGGTCTGAACGCCGTCGTAGAAGTGCTGGAACAGCCCGCTCATGCTGTGCAGCAGGCTGGTTTTGCCTGACCCGGTCGCGCCGACGATAACGGTGAGAGTGCCGGGCTTGAGGGTAACGTTGAGCTCGTCGAGGTGCCAGCCCGTCTTGTCAGGCGCAGCACCGAAGTTCAATCTGACATCCCGGAGCACCACCGGTGCTTCGCACACGCCGGTTACGACGCGGGTCGCCGCAAATCCGCGGGTTTCCATCGACGCGGCCAGCGCGAGCGCGCGCTCGATTGTCTGCTCGAAGATGGGCACGAGCAGCGACGCGATCGATCGTTCTCCGCGCAGGGAGCGGGCAACCCGCACGCGGCGCACGGATTCCAGCAGTGCCGGAAAGGTCGCCCAGGCGATGACAAGCGAACGAGAGATGGCGCGCAGCGGGCCGCGACCGGCACCGCGCGCAAACAGGGATTGCACGTTGATGACCGCGTTCAGCAGGCCGAAGAACACGATGATGGCGGCAACCGGCAGTGCGCTGAGCGCGGCATTGCCGAGACCGACCAAGGTGATCGGGCCCAGCAGCGTGATGTGGCTGAACGGCCCGTCGAGTCGGAGCCGGGGAAGCTCCAGGAGTACCGGGCCGGTGCCGGCGCCTGCGCCGCCGAAGACCACGCGGTAGACGACCCGCAGCAGCACGAAGCCCACCGCGAGCACGATTGCCGCGAGAAGCGGGGCCAGGCGCAGGCGAAACACTAGCTGCCGGGCGTCGGCGTTTCAGTGCCGGTCGTGTAGACGAGTCCCACTGACTGGCCGGGTTCGACCTCGAGCGTGCCGATGCCCTCCTGGGCGTACTCCCATTCGGCGTCGGGAGTGGCCTTCACCCAGAGCGCCCAGTAGGCGTAAGCCGGTGGCATCGAGGCGCAGCTCTCGGTGAAGGATTCCTGGCCCTCGACCACGACGGTTTCGTCGGCGGCCGGGCGGTCGTTGACGCGGCAGACGATGGCGTCGCCGTATTCGACGCTGCCCTCGGTCGTGGTGCCCGTCGTTGCGAGGGTCTCGCTCGCAGGGGTGGCCTTGGTCGCGTCGACGCACTCGGTGATCGTGGCGGCGTCAAGCAGACCGAAGTCCACGACGACGGCGACGCCGGCGCAGTCGGCCGAGGAAGCTTCAGCGGTCGCGGCAGGTGAGGCCGACGAGCCGGAATCAGCGGGAGCGCATCCGCTCAGTGCAGCGAGCAGAACGAGCGCGCCCAATGCAACTGAGGTGCGGGCAGCCGTGCTGCGGAAGCCCGTGTTGCGGGAGAAAATGGGCGCAGAAAAAATTGTTGCGTTGAGGTTCATTGGTTCAGATTACCTAGCGTTTAGAGGATGCCGGCGACTCGGTCGAGCCCCCCGCGGAGATCGAGCAGAAGGTCGTCGAGCGCTTCGATTCCGACTGACAGGCGCAGCATTCCGGCGGTGATGCCGAGGCGGGCGTTGAGGTCGGGGGCGAAGGAGGCGTGGGTGGTGGTCAGCGGATGCAGCACCATCGAGCGGGTGTCGCCGATACCGGTCATGCGGCTGAACACCCGCAGGCCGTTCGTGAAGGCGCGGGCACCCTCGGTGCCGCCCTTGACCGTGACGGCGAAGACCGAGCCGGTGCGCCCGTTGTAGTACTGCTGCGCAATGTCGTGCAGCGGGCTGCTCGGCAGGCCGGCGTAGTCGACGACCTCGACCTCCGGCTGCTCTTCGAGCCAGTGCGCGATGGCACGGGAATTGTCGACGTGGCGTTCCATGCGCAGCGACAGGGTTTCGATGCCCTGGTGCAGCAGAAACCCGTTGAACGGGGAGAGCGCCGGGCCGACGTCGTTGACGACGGCCTCGCGCACATACTGGGCAAAGGCGGCCGGGCCGAACCGGTCGAGCAGCGACGGCAGGCCGGGGCGCAGCGAGTCGGTCAGCAGCGGGTAGCGGCGGGAACTCGCCGCCCAGTCGAAGGTGCCGCCGTCGACGATCGCGCCGGACACACCGGCGCCGTGGCCGCTGAGAAACTTGGTGGTCGAGTGCACGACGATGTCGGCGCCGTGCTCGAACGGGCGAATCAGGTACGGCGTGGCCACGGTGTTGTCGACGACGAGGGGGATGCCGTGGCGGCGGGCGACGGCGGCAATGCGGGCGATATCCACGACGTCGTTGCGCGGGTTGGGGATCGTTTCGGTGAAAATCGCCTTGGTCTCCGGGCGAATGACCGCGTCCCAGGCTTCGTCGGAGTCGGTGTCCCAAACGTAGTCGACCTCGATGCCCATGCGGCGAAAGCTGCGACCGAGCAGAATGCGGGTACCGCCGTAAATGCTCGCGGTCGACACGATGTGTTCGCCCGCTTCGGCCAGGGCGAACAGGGCGGCGCTGATCGCGGCTTGCCCGCTCGACACGGCGACACAGGCGGTGCCGCCCTCGAGCGAGGCGAGGCGCTGCTCGGCGACCGCGTTGCTCGGGTTGCCCTGCCGGGAGTAAATGGGTTCGCGGGAGCCACCGTTGAACCGGGCGGCGCCGTCGTCGAAGGAGTCGAAGACGTACCCGGCGCTCAGGGTGAGCGGTGGAATGCGTGCGCCGCAGTTTTCGTCGGCGTATTCGCCGACGTGCACCTGGCGGGTGTCGAAGCTGAAGCCGTCCCAGTCGGTAATCGGGACCACGACCTCACGAGCGTCAGAGTTCAGCGGTGACGACGTGAGTGAAGCGGATACTGGTGCTGGCGTAGCCATGAAACTTCCTGTTGCGTCGGTGTGGGTCGGGAGCGGAGCATCCGTTTGTGTAGAGGTGGTCATCAGGCCGCAGCCTGGGCCGACACCCGGGCGACGAGCGCCGCGATGCGGACGACGGCCTCGCGCAGAGTGTCGGGGGAGCAGGCCAGGTTGAGGCGGGCGAAGCCCTGACCGCCGAGGCCGAAGGACTCACCGCTGTTGAGGGCGACGCGGGCATCGTCGAGAATGCGCTGGTACGGATTGTCCCCGAGACCGACGTGGCGAAGATCCATCCAGGCAAGATAGCTGGCGCGCGGCCGGTGATAGATCACGGCGGGAAGGTGTTCGCGGAGTAGGGAATCCAGGAGAGCATCGTTGCTGACAATTTGGTCGATGGCAGTGTCGAGCCAGTCGGTACAACCGAACGCGGCGATATTCGCGTGCAGGCCGAGAATGCTGGTGCGACAGGCAACTTCCTCGGGCAGAAGGTTCAGCAGCGCGTTGGTCGCATCATCGGCCGCGACCATGATGGCGCACTTGAGCCCGGCAATGTTCCAGCCCTTGCTCGCCGAGGTCACGGTCACCGCGCGCGCGCCGGCGGCCACGGCCAGCGGGGCGAACGGAGTGAAGGTGGCGCCGGGGTAAGTGAGCGGGGCGTGGATCTCGTCGGAGATCACGAAGACGTCATAGTCGGCCGCGAGCCGGGCGAGCTCCTCGAGTGTGGCCCCCGCCCACACGATGCCGTGCGGGTTGTGCGGGTTGCACAGGAGGAAGGCATCGACGCCGGAAGCGAAACTGCGCTCCAGCGCCGCGAAGTCGAACAGCCAGGTGTCACCGTGCTCGATCAGGGGGGTCTCCACGACGTTACCGAGGGCCTCCTCCACCAGTTCGTAGAACGGCGGGTAGACCGGCGGGGTGATCGCGACGCGGCCGCCAACCGGCACGGCCAGGCGCAGGGCCTCGACGATGCCGACGCTGACGTCCGTGGCGAGATGTACGTGGCTCGGGTCTACGTTCCAGCCCCAGCGGTTCAGGGCGAACGCGGCGAAGGCCGGAGCAAGCGGCCCAGGGCCGTCAAGGTAGCCGGTGTCGGAAGCCTGTACGCGCTCCACCAGGGTCGCGACGATCTCTGGTGCCAGGGGGTAATCCATCTCGGCAACGAACAAGGGAAGTACGTCGGCGGGAAACCGAGTCCACTTGATGCTGCTGCGCTCGCGCCGGATATGCTCCAGCGGTGCGGCCTTGATGACTGACATGACCACAGCATGTTCCTGCCGCCCCGAATTAGCGAACAGGTCCGTAAATATTCGACATATGAGAGCGGATGCCGCCGGTGCCCGGTCGCAGCGGTCAAGGGTGTTGTCACCCCTGACTCACGCCCGGGATAGGCGATAGGAACCGACATGTCCAGCGCTCCGTAAGCCAACGGCTGACGGGACGTTTCTGTATGGCCAGACTGCGAGGATTCGCTGCGTCGGCATTGCGCGTCGGCTGACCTTCTGGTTCCCACCGACGGATGGACGGGTCGTAGTGGCCCTGTTCGCGGGCGAGAAGGCAACAACGGGAGACATGTTCGCAGGATGTGGGTCCACATCCCGGCAGGGTACGTCGACCGGTCGACGGGCCGGGAGATTCGTGTTCGGAGGATTTGCCCGTCCCAGAGCGCCAACTCATAGGTGCGGTGATGCCTGACAGGCTGTCCTGATGCGCCGCGTACGAGCTGCCACTTCTCCGCCACGCAGAAATCGTCGTGGTCCTCGCGGGTCGTGGCCGGGTGCTTACTCACCGCCGCGCTCAAGCCATTCGAGGAGCTGCTCGTCGGTTGAAAGTTTGATGAGCTGCACAAGTGCCCAGTTGTCGGCGTGATTCGGAGCACGCTCCAGCCGGTCGTCCCAGTCTTTGGCTTACTCACGAAGCGACAGGGCGAGGTCAGCGAGCGCGCCGTCAACATCCGTACCCTCTGACACGAAGGGGCGACCATCCATCAACGCAATGGTGCGGTCATCTTCCCGAGTGACGCGAACGCGCGGCGATACAGTTCGAGAGAAGATATGTACGGAGCCGATCCACC
Source organism: Cryobacterium sp. TMS1-20-1 (assembly GCF_004402355.1). NCBI lineage: Bacteria > Bacillati > Actinomycetota > Actinomycetes > Micrococcales > Microbacteriaceae > Cryobacterium > Cryobacterium sp. TMS1-20-1. The sequence goes on from NZ_SOGF01000069.1 coordinate 17,752, forward strand.
GGCATGACCGCAGAGAGCTGACCATCGCGCTGCACGGTGACGGTTCGCCCGCGCGCACATGCGAACGCACGTTCAGTACGTCATGTTCATGTCATCTCGGTGTCACCTCCTCTGGCCACCGCGGCACTTGATGCACAGGGCCGACGCCGTCCGCTTGGCAGCACGACGGGCGCCCACGGTCCGAGTCAGGTCACCACCAACAATGACGAGCTCAGGCGGAACAGCGAGACTTCTCAGGTGATCGGCTACCTGGACCAACCGATTAAGCGCTTCGAGGTCTTCCATCGCGGTGGCCCGTAACTCTTTCGGGGGGAGCGGGCTGGATTCGAAAATCCGTAAAATGAATATTTGACACTTCGCTCTAACTTTGAAACGTCCTGGCGCTGATGGCTGGATTGCTTGGTTCCCGCGCGACCGCGCGGGTGAGAACCCTGAAACGACGGAGCACTCCATCTCAATGTTGAATCCTGAGTTAGTTACCCGATCCGCACACCGCCACCGAATCGCCTTCCGGTGACTTTCAATTCCCCCTCTGAGTCGCGTTTTGCGGCGGCCAGCCGGTTTATGACGGCGCAGACCTGGTGGATTGCCAGCGAATTGGTTCGCCGGCATCCGCATCTACTCATGACGCGCGTCACAGCTGAAGACGACGGGCCAGTAGTTCTGCTCCACGACGAACAAGATGGCATGCGCATTCAGTTCGATTTGGAACGCGGCATCAGATTTGTGGTTTTGGGTGAGGCCGTCAACATTGGGTGGCGACGCATTGTGAACTCGGATAGTTCGCACGAGATCGTGAAGATGATCGAGTTCGCCACGGGTCTTCAGGCGCCCCGAGTCACGCCGAATACCACGCCTCGTGCTCTCGTATACAGGCTGATCAGTAGCTTCCTGACGTCGGTCGTGAACGACCCGAATGAGTGGAACGTCGTGCCAGCGACCATGTCCATTGACGGCACCGACGATCAGAGCGCCGGGCAGTTTCTGCTCTTGTTTCCGTCAACGCGAGCGGCTGTGGCGGCTTACACCGCGCAGACCCATACCCAATTACCCAACGGCGGCACACGGCTCTTCCATCAGCCGTTTTGGGCCCTTACCCGGGACCTTGAGGCTGTGGCCATTCTAGACACTGCCGGGGTTATTCACACACGCGAGGGCGCCGTGCGCCTGATGCCGATTTTCAAGGAAGCAGGTGGTCAGATGTCAGCGACCACGGCCTGCGTGCTGGGAAAATTCCAGCCCTGACCACTCCAGCCTGCCGTTGACTGCCGCGCCACTCTCTGCGAGTAGATCTCTACACGCGAAGGGGCCAAGCCACCCACCGACAGGGCCCGGCATCGTGGGTAGGGGCCCTGTCGGGCGTGCTACTTGGCGAGGAACGCGAGTACGTGCCGGTTCCATTCGTCCTTGTGGGAAACGGTGAGACCGTGGGGGGCGTCTTCGATCAGTACGAGTACGCTGCCGGAGATGGCCTCGTGCGTGCGCTTGCCGCTGACCTCGAACGGCACGATGGTGTCAGAGTCGCCGTGAATCACCATGGTCGGGATGGTAATTTTCGTCAGGTCATCGCGAAAGTCCGTCGTCGCGAAGGCGGTGGTGCAATCGAGCGTGCCCTTCGGTGAAGCCATCTGGGCAATATCGAGGTTGTACGCAATCTGTTCGGAACTGACCTTCGGCTTGTTGACCAAGGACGGTTTACCCGCCGTGAAGAACATCGTCAGGAACTCATTCAGGAATGCCGGCCGATCGCCGGTCAAACCGTCGTGGAACCACTGGGCCAGGTCGGCGTCGACACCGCCGTCAGGGTTGTCCTCAGCTTTCCAGAGGTACGGCGGCACCGCGCTGGCGAAGACGAGTTTCGCGATGCGGTCGGTGCCGTAGGTAGTGACGTAGCGGGCGAGCTCGCCGCCGCCCATCGAGAATCCGATGAGCGTAACATCCCGTAGGTCCAGGGTATCGAGAACGGTCTTTAGGTCGGCAGCGAACGTGTCGTAGTCGTACCCGTTCCAGGGCTGTGACGACTGGCCGAACCCGCGACGGTCGTAGGTAATAACCCGGTAGCCGGCGTCGACCAGGGCGGGGACCTGACCCTCCCAGGATCTGCCGCTGAGGGGCCAACCATGAATAAGCACGACGGGCTTTCCGGCACCGACGTCGTCGTAATGCAATTCAACGCTCGGATCGTTCTGACCGGTGACGGTGATGAAAGGCATGTTCACTCCTTGCAATCGGGATGGTTCCTTGGAGGTAATCGGGATGGTTGTTTCGAGGTAACCGGTGTTCGCTGGGAGACGGCTGTAGGCGGCACCATCGGTCGGGCTCGTCCCCCACATTCGACAGAACTGACCGGGACTGAGGAGGCAGATCGTGCAACCTGCCAAAGCACTGACATTCGACTCTGACGCGCCACCCGCTGCGAGTTAAGAGCGACACTAAACCGCATGACGAGCATGACGAGCATGACGAGCATGACCCGGGCCGCGCTGGTAAGCGGAGCATTTGTAGAACTAGCTGACGCACTGGTCGGCGAATATGACGTGCTCGATCTCCTGCACACTCTGGTCGACCAATGCGTGGTGTTACTTGACGCCACCGCAGCTGGCATCCTCCTAGCGGACCACAACGGCAACCTGCAAGTTGTCGCCTCCACGAGTGAAGAAAGCCAGATCGTTGAAGTTTTGCAACGTGAAGCCGGAGCAGGTCCCTGCATCGACGCGTATCGGTCAGGGAGGGTCGTCACGCTCAGCGATATCGCCACCAACGGGGATCTCTACCCCACTTTTCAGGCCGCGGCATTGTCCCAGGGCTTCCAATCCGTTCACGCCATTCCGATGCGTTTTCGTCCCCACACCATCGGGGCGCTGAATCTGTTTCGAACGAAGAAAGGCGTGTTGAGTGCTGAAGACGCGACAATTGGTCAGGCCCTGGCCGACGTCGCGACGATCAGCCTTCTCCATGAACGCACGGCTCGAGAGAATGCAACGGTCAACGAACAGCTACAGCGTGCCCTCAATAGCAGAGTGTTCATCGAGCAGGCCAAGGGAGTCATCGCTGAACGAAACGGCATCAATATGGATGAAGCGTTCCAGCGGCTGCGCGAGCACGCCCGTTCGCGTCAGGAGCCGATGCACACAAGCGCCGCAGACGTGATCAGCAGCCGCGTCATGATCTAGGTCGGGTGTCGCGATTCACGCACTGCGTCAGCCATGCTTTCGTAGAGGTACTGGCTATAGTTCTGACCTGGATTGGTCCTCCCGACCCTGCCGAGCAGACCACGAAACCATCGAGCGCGGAACTAATGCAGCCGTGGACCGGACGGTCTGTGATCGACCAAACCGACACCGGGTCCCCGTCACCGTCGGTAATACGCCCGAGATGACGTTCACCGATCAAGGTCACCGGGAAAGAAACGTGCCCGCCCAGGCCGTCCCGAGCGTCCCAATACACACAGCAAGGCCCACACTGACCGCGACTAAACTAGTGACTTCGGTTTAAGGGGTGCGTGCGTGATCGACCAGGAGCTTGTTCGGGAACAGAACTATGTCCAGTCGCTGTATGAGCGGTTGGATGCATTAGCGGAAGAGGCCGAACATCAGCTGATCGAGGTGCGCCGCCTCGACGTGGGCGGCAACCACCAGTCCCGCAGCGAGCGCGATACCTTCGCCCGCCTGTACGAGGATCGCATCGTGCAATTGCGCGAGGTCGACGACCGGCTTGCCTTCGGTCGGCTCGAGACTATGCCGGACGACTCCGGCGACTCGGTCTACCGCTACATCGGCCGGGTCGGGCTGCGCGACGAAGACCACAAGCCCCTGTTGCTGGACTGGAGGGTGCCGCAGGCCAGCGCCTTCTATCAGGCCACGGCCGCCACGCCGCTCGGTGCCCGGGCCCGCCGTCACCTGCTGTCCAAGGGGCGCAGCATCATTCGCATCGAGGACGAAATTCTCGATGCCGCCCTGCTTGCCGACCCGGATGCGACCACGCATCAGGGCGAGGGGGCCCTGCTCGCGGCCCTCACCGCGCAGCGCACCGGGCACATGTCCGACATCGTCTCGACCATTCAGGCGGAGCAGGACCGCATTATCCGCTCGGAGCTGGCCGGAATTCTCGTCGTGCAGGGCGGCCCTGGCACCGGCAAAACCGCCGTCGCTCTGCACCGCGCCGCCTACCTCCTGTACACGCACCGGGATCGCCTGCGCGACAGCGGTGTGCTCATCATCGGCCCGTCACGCTCGTTTCTGCAGTACATCGAGGCCGTGCTGCCGTCGCTCGGCGAGACCGGGGTCGTGCTCGCCTCGGTCGGTCAGTTGTTTCCCGACGTCGAAGCGACCGAAGAGGATGCCCCGGCCGTTGCCGCTCTCAAAGGCCAGGCGTTCATGGCCGACCTCATTGCCCGGGCTGTGCAGTCCCGGCAGCGCACCCCGGCCGCCGCGCAGGTGCTCGTCGTCAACGGCGACCGCATCGTGCTGCAGCCGGAGCTGGTCGCCCAGGCGATCGCGCGCGCTCGCGGCACCGGCAAGACCCACAACGAGGCCAGGGTCACGTTCGTGAAGACGGCCATCAACGCGCTGTCCCGGGTCTGGCTCGAGCAACTGCAGCAGCAGGGCCGGTCGATGGACGATACCGACCTGCCGATGCTGCGCGAAGATCTGCGCCTGGCCGATGACGTGCGCGTAGCGCTGAACACCGCCTGGCTGCCGCTGACCCCGCAGAAGCTGCTGCAAGATCTGTATGCGCGGCCGCAGTGGCTGGAGGAGCTGACTCCGCGTTGGCGTTTTGCCCAGCGCAAGCTGCTGGCCCGCGCGCGTGACGCCGAGTTCACGATCGCCGACATTCCGCTGCTCGATGAGGCGGCCGAACTGCTCGGCGAGTACAACGCGGTCGACCAGGCGAAGAAGCGCGCGCTCAAGGAACAGCGCAAGCGTGACGTGGAGAACGCCGAAACGGCCATTGAAAACATGCGGGTGAAGGGGCTGGTCAACGCCAAAGACCTCGCCGCTCGTGCCGGCGAACTCGATGAGCGGGCCACGACCAGTGAGCGTGCCGCGCGGGACCGCAGCTGGACCTACGGCCACGTCGTCATCGACGAAGCGCAGGAACTCTCCCCGATGCAGTGGCGGCTCGTGTTGCGGCGTGGTCCGCGCAGGTCGTTCACGATCGTCGGCGACATCGCGCAGGCGGCGAGCGCTGCGGCATCCGCTAGCTGGAAGGAGGCGCTGCAGCCGGTACTCGCGGGCTCGCCGGAGGCCGACCGCTGGCGGCTCGAAGAGCTCACGGTGAACTATCGCACGCCGAGCCAGATCGCTACAGCGGCCGAAACCGTCGCGATCTCGCACGGCTTGTCGATCACGCCCTCCCGCACGGTGCGGTCCAGCGAATGGCCGGTCGAGACGGTAGCGGATGCCGCGTCGGCGGTGCGCCGTGATCTGGCGCTCGGCGCCGACGGCACCCTCGCCGTGATCGTCGTCGACGCCGGTCTCAACGACCTGGAAGCCACCCTGCGCGCCGAATTCGGCGACCTGCTCGGCGTCGGTGCGCTCGGTTTGAGCCGGGAGATTGCGCTGCTCACCCCACAGGACGCGAAGGGGCTGGAGTTCGATGCGGTTATCGTTGTTGACCCAGCTGCGATTCTCGCGGGCTCGGAGCGCGGTGCCGGGGCACTCTACGTTGCGATGACCCGCGCCACGCAGCGGCTGTACCTGGTGGGCGACGCGCCGCTCGGTGATGCGCTCGGCTGACGTCGCTGTTGACGCCGTCGTCAATGCGGATGCCGAGCTGCCCTGATCGAGAAAGTGTCTTCCCAAGGTGCGCAGCGAATTGACCTTGGCTGCTCAAACGAGCTTTGAGCCCCGTTCGCTGATCGTAGACAACTCTTAGAAAATCGCACCATAATACTGAGATTGTCTCGCTTTCACGGGCGTTTCGGAGTATAATTGTGGGTGAAGGAGGCATCGTCGCCATGACCCTCACCGTCCCGCCCGCAGCAGCCGGTTCGATGCCGGAGTTTGAGAGTTCCCGGGTTGCGGTGATTGCTCAGGCCGGTGCATTGTTGGCTTCCGTTGTTGACGGGGTGCGGTTTAGTCATCTTGATGACGGTGAAGCGGTCGCGGTCATGGCCGCGCTGGAGGGCCTCGGGCGCAAGGTCGATGCGGCCAGACTGCGGTCGACCACCGACATTGGAGTTCGCGCGGAGACCGACCTCGGCAACGGATCTTTGGCGTATAAAAACGGATGCCGTAACCGGGTTGAGTTCATCACCCAACTTGCCGGCATCTCCGGCCGTGAAGCCAAGCGTCGCCTGAAACTGGGCGAGACGGCGGTCGAACGCACCCCGCTTGGTTTGCCGGTCGCGGCCCGGTATCCGGTCATTGCCGAGGGGCTCGTAAGTGGGGAGCTTGGGGTGGAGTCGGCGGAGATTATCGCCGGCACCCTGACCGCGTTGCAGGGCCGGGTCTTGCCGGACGACCTCGACCGCGTCGAACGTGCACTGGTGGCGTCGGCGACCGGGGAGATCACGCCGGAGACAGTGGGGCTGCCGGGCGCGGGCATCCGCTTCGCGCCCGACATGCTGCGGGCACAAGCCCTGGAGTGGCAGGGCCGGCTCGACCCCGACGGCACCGCGCCCAACGACGACGCCGTCGAGGCGAAAAGCACGTTGACCTTCGGCCTGCTGCGCAACGGGCTCTACCCGGTGCGCGCCAACGTCACCCCGGAACTGCGCGGCATCATGGACACGTTGTTCGACACGTTCCTATCGGCGCGGTCCCGCACACCGCGATTTGAACCCACCGAACCCGGCAATGACCCCAGCGAGCTGGACGGCGTTGACATCGACGGCCCGAGCACGAAGGGTGAGCGCTTCGGCGCCGACCCGTTCAGTGCCGAACCGTTCAGTGCCGACCCGTTCAGCGGCGATACCCGCTTCGACGGGGACCGCCGCACCGGCGGTGAGAAGCGTGCTGACATCCTTCGCTCCGTGTTTGAAGCGGCCGCGCGCGACCCGCAGACCCCGACGATGGGCGGTGCGGCCCCGACCGTCATGATCCACATCAACGCCAGCGACCTCGACCAGGGCCGTGGCGTTGGCTGGATCGACGGTATCGAAGCCCCGGTCTCGTTCCGCCGGGTGAAAGAAGCCATCTGCACCGGCGGCGCCCGAAAGGTACTGTTCGGCGACAACGGCGACGTGCTCTACCTCGGCGACACAGTTCGCTGCTTCACCGCCAAGCAACGCACCGCCATCGCCGCCCGCGACGGAGGCTGCATCATCCCCGGCTGCACCATTCCCGCCCGGTGGAGCGAAGTCCACCACGTCATCCCCTGGCAAAAACACGGCCTCACCAACATCGACAACGGCGTCCTCCTCTGCTGGTTCCACCACCACACCATCGACACCAGCGGATGGAGAATCCGCATGATTAAGGGCCGACCCCACATACTCGGACCACTGCTCTTTGACCCAACCCAAACCTGGCGACCCGCCCACAATCACCGAGCCAACACCCCCAGCCCCGAACCTTACCGGTCCGAACGACCATGGCGCACCTGAGTCTCCGGCGACGCGTGCGCCAGCGGCTAGTCATTCCGGTCGGGTAGCGTTGAAGCATGACAATGGAGTCTCACCCCACGCCCTTTTCCAGTCTCGATGACTACGTGGCGCTGCCGCGGGTGGAGGGCCTCGCGCTCTCGCCCGACGGGCAGCGGGTCGTCCTCACTGTTGCGACCCTCACCCGCGACCAGACGAGCTATGAGCGGGCACTGTGGTCAGTGGCCGCCGACGGCACCGGCGTTCCGACCCGCCTGACCCGGTCGGCGAAGGGCGAATCCGGGGCCGCGTTTACGGCCGACGGAGACGTTTTGTTCGTTTCCACCCGCCTCGACGCGGCTGCTGACAAGGGTGCTGACACGGACGCCGTGGCCGCCCAGCTCTGGCTGCTGCCTGTTGCCGGCGGCGAGGCTCGCGCGATCACCCGCCTGGCGGGGGGAGTATCCGGCATCGCCGCGGTGGCGTCCTCCTCCTCCAACCTCGTGATCGCCGCCGAGCTCCTGCCGAGCGCCGCCGACCTCGAAGCTGAAGGCGCCGCCCGCAAGGAACGCACCGAGAAGAAGGTCGCGGCTATTCTGCACGAGAGCTACCCGGTGCGGTTCTGGGACCACGATCTCGGTCCGGCCGAACCCCACCTGCTGGCGCTCGACCTCGCCGACCTGCAGGACACGATCGCACCTCCCGCCAGCGCCAGCGACACGGTCAGCGAAGCGGATGCCCCCGCTCCTTATCCAGCCGACCTCCCGCGTCCCCGAGACCTCACGGCCGCCCCCGGTCGCACCATGGATACCGCCGGCCAGGCCCTAACCCCGGACGGATCCACGCTAATCGTCGCCCTGCGGGTTGCTGAGCAACGCTCCGGTCGCTATGTGCTGGCCTCCATCGACGTCGCGACCGGCACCCAGACCACCCTGTTCGACGAATTGAAGGTTGACTTCGAATTCCCGGCTGTGAGCCTCGACGGTAGACAGATCGCCTTCGTGCGAACAGCCGTCAGTACCCCGGAGGGTCCGGCCGACCAAGAACTCTGGGCTGCCGACCTGGACGGCCGCCGCCCGCGTCGCCTCGCCGCCGAATGGGACCGCTGGCCGACCAGCCTGGTCTTCGACGCGGACACCGAATCCAACCAGGCCCTTATCGTCACGGCCGACCACGACGGCCGCGGTCCGATCTTTCGCGTACCGCTAGACGGCGGAGCGCCCGAGCAGCTCACCACCGACGACTTCAGCTACACCAACGTCTGCGTCGATGCCCAGACCGGCGACCTCGTGGCCTTGCGCTCCTCCTGGATCGCGCCGGCGCATCCGGTGCGCATCGGCCGTTCCGGTGCCGTCAGCATGCTCGCCACACCGGCCGCGCTTCCCGAGGTTCCCGGCACGATCACCGAGGTTGAGACCGTGGCCGAAGACGGAGCGCGAGTACGCGCCTGGCTACTGCTGCCTGCGGGAGCCGGGCAGGAGCATCCGGCCCCGCTTCTGCTATGGATTCACGGCGGCCCGCTGAACAGTTGGAACGCCTGGAGCTGGCGGTGGAGCCCGCTGCTCGCCCTAGCCCGAGGTTACGCGGTGCTCTTGCCCGACCCCGCGCTCTCGACCGGCTACGGGCTCGATTTCATCGCTCGCGGCTGGAACGCCTGGGGTTGCAAGCCCTACACCGACCTGCTCGCGATCGTTGATGCAGTCGAAGAGCTGCCCGAGATCGACGAGACCCGCACCGCAGCGATGGGCGGATCATTCGGAGGCTATATGGCCAACTGGATCGCCGGCCACACCGATCGGTTCCGCGCCATCGTCAGCCACGCGAGCCTGTGGTCGCTCGACCAGTTCAACGGAACGACCGACGACTCGCAATACTGGCAGAGCATATTCTCGGCGCAAGGCATGATCGACAATTCGCCGCACCAGGCGGTGCGCGAGATCGTCACGCCGATGCTCGTCATTCACGGTGACCACGACTACCGGGTGCCGATTGGCGAAAGCCTGCGGCTGTGGTCTGAGCTCGCCGAACACCACGCAGGGGTCGACGGCAGTACCCAGCACAAATTCCTGTTCTTTCCCGACGAGAACCATTGGGTACTCAAGCCTCAACACGCGGTGGTCTGGTACCAGACCGTGTTCGCTTTTCTGGACCAGCACGTGCACGGCGCCGACTGGAAGCGGCCGCGCCTGCTTGGCTGATCAGGTCAGGGGCACCCCGCAAGTCGGTTAAAGTGGAGAGCTGGAAAGGAACCAGCTATTGAGTGACATTGCAGGCGAATTGGCGCGGGTGCGCGAAGCCTTCGACAAACCCACCCTGCGACTACTCGACCGCAAATGGGCGCCGTTCGTGCTCGCTGTGTTCAAGAGCTCATTCAGCCGTGAGCGTCGCAGCGTGTCCTGCGAGGCACTGCACACCCAGGTGGATGCCTACCTCGCCGACCTCCGCAGCATCGGCCTGGATGCGCCCGAGAAAACGGGCCGCGCCCTCTGCGTGCAGTGGATGAACGACCTCTGGCTTTACCGGGAGATCAGCGACGCGGGGGAGGAACACTACTCGCTCACCAGCCATGCCCTCGAAGCACTGCTGCTCGTCGACGGTCTCGCCCGAGATCGGGCGCTGATCAGCGAATCCCGCCTCACCACGATCGTCGACACCGTGCGTCATCGCGCCACCGAAGCCAACCCAGACCGCGAGGAGCGGGTGCGGCGTCTCGACCAGCAGATCCACGAGCTCAGCAGCGAGCGTGACCGGCTCTCCGACGGCGGCGACATTGAGCCGGCCTCCAACGAGCAGATGCACGAGGGCTACGCCAACCTCATCAACCTTATTCAGCAGCTGCCGAGCGACTTCAAACGCGTCGAAGAGTCCGTCGCGGCCATGCATCGCCAGATCGTCAACGACTTCCGCGGCGAGGAACGGCCGATCAGCGAGGTTCTCGATGACTACCTCGCCAAAACGGATGCCCTCATGTCGTCGACCGCGGAGGGTCGCGCCTTCGAGGGCGCCTTCACCCTGCTGCGCAACGACGCTCTGTTGCAGGGGCTGAAAGCGGATCTCGAGACGATTCTGCTGCATCCGTTCGCCCTCGAACTCAGTCGCACCGAACGCCGCAGCTTCATGAGCACGGTCACCCTCATTCGCAAGGGCATCGACGACGTGCTGACCCAGCGCAAGGGGCTCACGACCACGCTGCGCGAGCACATCGTCAACCATGACGTCGTGAAAGATCGCGAGCTTGAACGTGTGCTGCGCGACGTCAATCGCGAGCTCGCGACTTGGATGCAGACCGCCGGGCCCCGCTCCACTGTCACCGCCGAACTGATGCCGGGCACCCTCGACGTTGAGCACCTGCACGAACGGTTCTACGATCCGGTCGCCCACCGCGCTCCGCCCGCGCTGGCCGATGTGTCGGGCGCCGCGCCCGCGGCGCCGAGCCTCGACGCCCTGCGGCAGCAGGGTGGGCCACTGCTCCAAGAACTGCGCGACGCCCTCGTGGCCGCATTCGGGACGGGGGAGGCGGCATCCATTGGCAGCGCCTTCAACGGGCTCGACGCGAGCCTGCGTCGGCCGGTCGAGATCCTCGGCCTGCTGCAGCTCGCCGCCCAGCTCAGCCCGGGCACGGCGGGGCTGGAGCGCTTTGAAACGGTGCGACCGGATGGCTCGGTGCGTTTCTTCGAGGTGCCGCGCCTCATTTTGACCGACGACGACACGGCGGCATTGGCCGCCCAGAATTTGGGTTCCGAGAATGACTGACGACCTGGCTGACGACGACACCGGCATAGACAGCGACCCGGCCAGCCTCTCGCTGTTCGAGGGGGATGAGGGCGGCCTGAGCGTGGAGCAGCGCCGGACGCTCGTGCTGCTGCTCAAGCACCGCTATATTTCGTCGGCACTGCAGCCGGCCGAGTGGCAGACCCTGCTGAAGTCGCAGAGCCTGCTCAAATCCCGGCTCAACGACGTCTTTCTCGACCTGCACGTTGACCTGCACTACGAGATCGCCTTCAAACGGCAGGCCCTCGCCGAGGGCGGCGAACGCTTCCCCACCCTGCTGCACGACGTCGCCTACAGCCGGGAAGAGACCATTCTGCTCGTGCTGCTCCGCCAGCGTTTTCGCAGCGAACGCGCCAACGGCCTGGAAATTGTTCTGGTCGACCGCGACAACCTGGTCGACAACGTTGCCCATTTTCGGCCGGAGCACGCGACCGACCTGTCCGGCGACGCGCGCAAGGCGACGGCCGCCGTCGACAGCCTCGCCAAGGCGCGGGTGCTGCTGAAAACCAGCGACCCCGACCGCTTTCGCATCTCCGCAGTGATCGAAGTGCTGCTGCCGGTGGAGCGCCTGCGTGAGCTGCTCGAGTGGCTGCGCGTCGAAAATAACGAACCGCTGATGGAGCCCCTGGTATGAACGATTCCCCGCTGTTCTATATCAACGGCGCCACCGAGGGCACCACGCAGTGGCGTGCCGAATCGATGCAACTGGTCAATTGGGGCGGCTTTCATGGTCACCACGAGGTCGACTTCAGTGCCTCGGCCACGCTCGTCTCCGGAGCTTCCGGCACCGGCAAGAGCAGCCTGCTCGACGCCTACCTCGCCCTCATGATGCCCTCGGACACCCCGTTCAACGGTGCGTCGAACGACGCCGGCTCCGGCCGGGCCCGCAGCGTCGACCAGCGCAACCTGATGACCTACCTTCGCGGCAAGACCGACGCCAACCGCGAAGCCGGCACCGACGAGCTGACCGACCAGGTGCTGCGCGGCGCAAACGCAGCCACCTGGGGCGCCATCGCCATGACCTTTGTCGACGACAACCAGCGCCGCTTCACCGTGCTGCGGGCCTACTTCGTGCCGCGCGGCGCCCACAAATTCGCCGACGTCACCATGAAAATGGCTACGACAGACGGATGCCTCGACCTGCGCGACCTCGCCGCCATCGCCGAGAATCGGTTCGACAAGCGCGCCCTGAAAGCCCACTTCGACGGCCTCGACGTCTTCGACACCTACGCGGCGTTCGCCCAGACGCTGTACACGCGGCTCGGCATCGGCGCCAACGGTGAGGGCAGCAAAGCGTTGCGACTGCTCGCCCGCATTCAGGCGGGCCAGCAGGTGAAAACGGTCGATGGACTGTATAAGTCGATGGTGCTCGAAGAGCCGGCCACCTTCGCCGCCGCCGACAAGGCCGTCGACCACTTCGAAGACCTCGAGCGCTCCTACGGCGCCATGGTCACCGAGGCGCAGAAGGCGCAGGTGCTCGAACGCCTGCCCGAGCTCAACGCCGGCTATGAGGCCGCGACGGCCAAGGCTGATCTGGTCGACACCTTCGGCGTGCACCGGGCCGGCGATACCCCGTTCGTGCTGTGGCAGTTGCAGACCGAGCAGGCCCTCCTCGAAACCGCCGCCGACACCAACCGGGTTGCCCGCCGGGACAACCGGGTCGCCCTGAGCCAGGCGCGTGACGGGGAGACCGCTCTGAAAACCCGGGTGGCCGACTTGCAACACCAGCAGCGCAACAACGGCGGCGACCTGCTCGAACGCCTGCAGAACGAACTCACCCAGCTGCGCCACCGGCACGACGACGTGGCTCGCGAGCGCGCGAGCTTCGACGATCGGGTGCAGAATCTCGCCCTGCAGCTCGATTCGCCCGCATCCTTCGCGGCTGCTCAGCGCGCCGCCGAAGAATTCGCCGCCGGGTTCGCCGCCGGCGAGGCCGCACTGGAAGCGACCCGCTCTGCGCTGCAACGCGAGTCGTACCCGGTGGAGGAGCGCATCCGCTTGCTCAAGCAGGAACGTGCCTTTCTGACCGGACGCGAGAGCCTCGTGCCCCAGCAACTGCATCAGGCCCGGCTGCTGATCTCCGAAGCGGCGAACATTCCGGTCGATGCGCTGCCGTTCGTGGCCGAACTGATCGACCTCGCCGCCGGTGAAGAGCAGTGGCGGCTGGCCGCCGAGGTGACCCTCGCCTCGGTCGTCAAGGTTCTGCTCGTCGATGAGACCCGGATCGCTCAGCTCAGCGCGGCGATCGACCCGCTGCAGCTGCCGCTGCGCATCCACTTTGAGGGTGTTGAGCTGAAGCCGCACGTCGTGGCCGTCGGCGACGCTCGTTACGTCTCGGGCAAGCTCGACGTGAAAGACTCGCCGTTCAGCAGCTGGGTGCAGGCGCGCCTGCGGAGCGCTAACCTCGACGCACTGTGCGTGGCCAGCCCATCCGAGCTGGGTGGCGCAGGCGCCCGGGTGACTTCGAGCGGGCAGACTCGCAATGGGTCCCGGGGCGCCCACGGCACAAACGCGGGTCAGAAATCGATCATCGGATTCTCCAGCCGCGCCCGGCTCGACGACATTGCGTCGGAACTCGCGGCGCAGGGGCGGGTGGCCGATGCTGTCGCTGGACGGGCATCCGCTGTCGCAGACAGCTTGGTCGGACTGCGCGATAACCAGGCCGCTCACCAGCACATTCTCGACACCGACTGGTCGACCATCGACGTTGCGGCGGCCGCCGAGCGCATTGCGGGCAAGAAATCCGAGCAAGAACGGATGCTCGCCGGCAGCGATATCCTGCGCGCCCTGAACGATGAAGAGGGCCGGCTGGCCCTCCAACTCGATATTGCCGGAAAGCAGAAGCACGCGGCCGACCAGACCGGCGCAACGCTGGCCGAGGAGCAGAGCAGCATCGTCGACGCGCAAGACACGGTGAGCGGGCGGCTGGACCAGATCGACCAGGGCGACGCGCTCGTGCTCGCGGCCGAACATGCCGCGCACCTGAGTGAGCAGTTTGCGCTGGTCACCGACCAGAACGACCTTTCCGGTTTTCCCGCCGGCCTGAAACGCCTGCGCGAGCGGTTGATTGCGCAGTCGGCGCAGGACCGCGACAGCGCGGCACGCGATCGCGCGGCCATGATCGGCATCTTCGAGTCCTTCCAGAGCCGCTGGCCCGACCCGAACATCGGCGTCGCGCTCGAATCGGTCACGAGCTACACCGACATTCTCGACGCGATCCGCACCCTCGGCCTGTCGGAGCGGCGGCAGGAATGGAAGCGCCGACTCTCCGCCTGGAGCGGCCAGGACCTCGTGCCGCTCACCGGCGCGTTCAACTCGGCGATCGAGGAGATCGAAGACCGGCTGCGACCGATCAACGAAATTCTCGCGACCCTGCCGTTCGGCGCGGGCCGGGACCGCCTGCAGATCGCCCTGCGCCGCCTGCACCCGGGTGACGCGACCTCGTTCCGCAAGGAGCTCAAGGTGCTCTCTTCAGGCGCGACGGAGCAATTCACCGATGATGAAACCGAGGACCGCTTCACCCGGCTGCAGCGGTTCATGGCTTTGATTCGCCGGCCCGACGGGCTGAACAACTCCCAGCGGGACCTGCTGCTCGACGTGCGCCAGCATGTCGAAATCACCGCCGTGCGCGTGACGCCCGACGGCGTGGAGGTGAGCACCTATTCCTCGCTCGGCGGCAAGAGCGGTGGCGAGTCGCAGGAACTCGTGGCCTTCGTCGTCGGCGCCGCCCTGCGCTTTCAGCTCGGCGATGAGAGCCGCACCCGGCCGCGTTTTGCCCCGGTCTTTCTCGACGAGGGTTTCGTGAAATCCGATGCCGAGTTCGCCGGGCGTGCGGTCGCCGCGTGGAAGGGCCTCGGATTTCAACTCATCGTCGGTGCTCCGCTCGACAAGGTCACCGCCCTGGAACCGCACATGCAGTTGGTGCTCTCGATCACCAAGAACACCGCCACCGGTTACTCCTACATCACGCCGCTGGCGTCACCGGAAGTCGCTGCCTGATTCACTGAAGTGGATCAACGCTGGCGAACTCTACTCTTTGGGCTGCCAGCGGCTTGGGCGTAGCATGTTGGAGGGACGGCGCGTGGAGTGGCCAACGAGATTGGGGCAGAGGTGATCGGATCGCGGCAACTCCATCGCAACCCCAGCTTTCGTAACCCCACTTTTCTCTCAACATGGCTGCTCTGGCTCGTCGGTTTCCTCGCTTTTCCCATAGCCAGCCTCGCCGGAACCGCCGTCGGTGGGCGGCTCAGCAACCCCGTATCGGCCCTGATCGGTGGTGCAGTCTGCGGAGTCGTGATCGGCGTTGGACAGGTGCTGGTCAGCCGGCGTCGACTCGATCCGCTGATCTGGGTACCGCTGTCGGCCATCGGAATGGGCCTGGGGCTGCTACTCGGCTCAACCGTTGTTGACTATGGAACCACCCTGGCCGAACTAGCCCTGATGGGCGCGGTCACCGGGCTCGTTCTCGGCACCGCGCAGGCCATCGCCCTGCCGCGGCGGGCCAGACGCCGCTGGCTGTGGGCACTGGGTGTTGCCGCTCTTTGGGCTCTCGGCTGGACTTTGACCACCCTCGTCGGGGTCGACGTCGATGCCCAGCACACTAATTTCGGCGCCATCGGTGCGGCAGCTGTTACCGCATTGTCGGGGCTGCTGCTGCACTTTTTGCTACCGTATCACCCCGCTTCGGGCGTGTGGCTACCTTCCCGACGGGTCACGACCTCGACGCTTGGACCCCAATGAGGGGGATTGTTTCCGTTCAGTAAGAGCGAGAACGTCCCGACGTAATAGGCTCTGCAGAGCGGATGCCCCGAATCAGTGTCGGCATCGGCGCGACCAGAACGGGCGGCCCGGGGCCGCCAGATCGGAATTACCCGTGGACTTCTCCGCCATGCTCGCCGAGACGACCGGGCTGAGGTCGGACGTCGTCAAACAGGTCGCGTCCGTGGCCGCCGACGTGCTCCAGCTGAGCCGCACCATTCATGCCGACCCGGAGCTGTCCTTTCAGGAGCACCGGGCATCCGTTTTGGTCGCGGCCCGACTTGAAGAAGCGGGATTCGCGATAGAACGCGGCGTGGCCGACCTTGGGACAGCTTTTGTGGCGACCGCAGGAAGCGGACCGCTGACGGTGGCCGTCTGCGTCGAATACGACTCGCTGCCCAACATCGGCCATGCCTGTGGCCACAACATAATCGCCGGCGCGAGCGTCGCGGCCGCACTCGCCCTGCTCCCACTCGTGGATGACCTCGACATCACCCTGCGGGTGATCGGAACTCCAGCCGAAGAGCACGGCGGTGGCAAGGTTGTGCTTCTGGAACGCGGCGTGTTCGATGGTGTGGGCGTCGCCATGATGACCCACCCCGTTCAGGACGGAATGTCCTACAACCCGGAAGGAACGACGAGCCAGGCCGTCGGCCGATACCGGGCGACGTTCCGCGGCACAGCCGCTCACGCTGCGGCGGCACCACATCTGGGAGTTAACGCTGCGGATGCCGCAGTGTTGTCGCAGGTGGCGGTGGGGCTGCTGCGTCAGCAGATTCCCAGCGATCACCGAATCGCTCTCTATGTTTCTGAGGCCGGATTTGCGACGAACATCATTCCCGACACGGCGGTGGTGGAATTTGAATGCCGTGCTTTCACCCTGGCTCAGTACGAGGCGCTCCTCGTGCGCGTTCGTCGGTGCTTTGAGGCTGGCGCGCTGGCCACCGGGGCGACGCTGGAGTTCGAGCAGACCGAACCCCTCTACGAGCCCCTGCTGCAGGACGCGGTGTTGTGCGCCCATTGGAACGAGGGCATGGCGTTCTTCGGGCGCAACGTTGAACGATCTGCGGGGTTGAGCGGTGGGTCAACGGACATGGGTAATATTTCCCAAGTCATCCCCAGCATTCACCCGTGGGTGGGTATCCCCGGGGCTCAGGTTCCCATTCACTCTCACGGATTCGCCGCCGTCGCTGATACTCCGGAGGCCTACGAGATCATGTTCGAATCCGCCATCGCGATGGCGTGGACGGTGCTCGGCGTCAGCACCGACACAGTGCAGCGCGAGACTTTCATCGCCGCAGCACAATCACGCTCGACCGCGCAGACCACTGGGGAATCCGATGAACACTAGCGTCACGCCGACCAAGCCCGCCGAGCGGTCGGCATCCGTTCGACTGAAAAATGCCTGGCCGATCCTTGCATTGGCATTTGTCATCGCGGTGGGATGTCAGGCCATCGGGTCCCTGACGATCGACCTCGGCGTTGGAACCATCATCATTTTTCCGATGGTCTGGGCCATTCTGATCGGTGCCGTGGTGTCGGTGCAGACAATCAAGCCGCTCGGGCTGAACCTGCAAAAGATCGCCAACGCGTTCGTGGGCATCGCCGTGATGCTTCTCGTTGCCCGTTTGGCATTCTCGATCGGTCCGAGCCTTCCCCTGTTGCTCGACGCTGGGCCGGCCCTGCTGGTGCAGGAAATCGGTCATCTGCTGGGCACGGTTGCCCTCGCTTTGCCGCTCGCGGTCTTGCTGCGTATGGGCAAATCCACCGTGGGTGCCACATTTTCGCTCGACCGCGAACCAGCCTTCGCTATGGTCAGTGAGAAGTACGGCCCCGATTCCGACCAGTATCGCGGAGTGCTGGCGATGTATGTGTTCGGAACGCTGTTTGGTGCCGTGTACATCAGCCTGCTCGCGTCGCTTCTGACCTCAGCCGATATCTTCGACCCCCTTGCCCTCGCCATGGGCGCCGGGGTGGGGTCGGGGTCGATGATGGCTGCGGCCGCAGCGAGCATCGTGGCCCAGTTTCCGGCGCAGGCCGAGCAGATTCTCGCCATGGCCGCGGTGTCCAACCTCATCACCACGGTCCTCGGCGTTTACGTCGGCATCTACATCGCCCTGCCGCTCGCCGACCGGTTCTACCGGCTGTTGACTCGGAAACAGGTCGATCAGCAGCAGGCGGTGGATGCCACCGCCGTCGATGAGAACCGTCGGTTCCGGGAAGCCGCTGCGGAGGCCGCCGCGCCGGTGAAACTCCCGATCTGGCTGGCAATGAGCGTGCTCTCCATAGTCGGCATCGCGACGGCGTCGGTGGCCGCAAAGTCCTTTTCCTGGAGCCTCGTCGGCGGCTACGCCATCATGGTCGCGCTGATTCTGGTGAGCATGTTTCTGGCGAAGGTCTCCCGAAAGATTTCGGCGATTGTCTGGGCAACGACGATCGGAGCGCTGATCTCCAGCCCTTGGTCTCCGGTCGGCGAGCTGCTCACGGCTCTGGTGACCAGCGTCGACTTTCTGTCCCTGGCGACCGTCGTGCTCGTCAGTGCGGGGCTGAGCCTCGGCAAGGATATGCCCCTGCTGAAGCGGATCGGCTGGAAGATCATTCCCGTCGGACTCGTGGCGATCACGGCCTCGTTCGTGCTCTCCACCGTCTTCGCCGAGTTCTCCCTGGGTTTCTGGTAGCAGTAACGGGTGCCGTCAGGAACGGTCCCAGACCCAGCGCGCAGCCTCGCCCAAAGCCCGTTCCGCCTGGTCGGCTCGTTCCTGCACGGCGAGGGCGGCTTCGATTTCATCGCACAGATCGTTGTCGACCAGCCAATCGATCGCCCCTGAAACGGCGCGTGCCTCGGCAAAACGGTGCCAAATCAGGTCGAGCCTGGGCTCTGCCTCCTGCACCGTGTTCGTGAAGCGGCGAAATGCTCCGGCACCGTTTAACGCTCGGGCCAAGCGGTCGGCGATGACGGGATCGGTGACGGCGTCCGCAAAATCGGACATATCCCGGTATTTGTCACGGGAGTCCTCGGCTCCAATTCCAATCCAGGCGGGGTCGTCAAGATCGATGTCTTCGGCGTCGCCCGTGATGACATCGCCGTCCATGATGGTCAGCATGTCCCCGGTCGCGGCGTTGTAGTAGCCACCCTCACCGTTGCCCAAGGTCATCACCAGCAGGTCCAGGTCAATGGTGGCCAGGGTGCGGTGCCGCGGCTGTTCGATAGTCATGCCCCCATAGTGGCCGCAATTCGACGGGCAGGGGCACAAATAGTGCGATTCCGACTGCCCCCGCCGTGACCGCGCTAACTCCGGGTCGGCGCGCCCGCCATAGCTGGCGCGCCGAGTATACGGGCGACATATTTAGCCGCGCCGCAGTCCCTTTTCGAGTACCTCGAGGTGCAGGTCATCGCGCCTGGGCACGCCGAATCGCGTGTCGACGTGGAAGGGTTTCCGCACGCCCGTGCGACGATAGCCGCGTCGTTCATAGAACGCGATGAGGGCGTCGCGCAGGCCAATGACGGTCATGATCATCACGGTCGAACCCCATTCGGCCACGGCCAGGCGTTCGGCCTCGACCAGGATCCGCGTGCCGTCACCCTGACTCTGGCCCTTCGGGCGCACGGCGAACATGCCGAAATAGGCGGTGTCGCCCAGGTCTTTGGCGATGTGGGCGCAGCCGACCAGATCGACGCCGCGTTCAGCGAGAATGACGAGGCTGTCGGGGCGATCGAGGTCCGCGTGCAGCAGGTCAGCGTCGATGCGCTGCCCATCGATGAGGTCGGCCTCTGTAGTCCAGCCGGCCCGGCTGGCCTCGCCGCGGTAGGCGTTCGTCACCAGCTCCAGCAGGGCCGGAATGTCGTCGTTGATCGCGCGGCGAAACGTCAGGGTGTTCATTGCCCCACGATATCGCCCGCACCCGGCCCGGGTAATCTTCTGGCAGGTCTGGCAGGTAACCGCTCTGCACATGTTGGTGGCCTTTCACTCGGGGATGTGACGTAAAAACATACACCTCGGGGTATATTGCGAATGCGTGCAGACTGACCGAAACGGATGCCCCGGGCCCGGCCGGTGTATCGTGCCATCAACGAGCGTGTGGCTGGCCGACAATACGGCCCCGGCGCTCGTGACCCCCGCGGAGAGAGAGGCGCCCCCATGAGCAGCGACCCACCAATCGACGACGTCACCGACGACGACATCGAAGTCACCCATTCCAAGGCCTGGGCGGCTGGCGTTCCGGGCGTGCTGCACTCGATGGAACCGGCGATCACTCAGATGGGCGCCCGGCGGGGGATGCGGGCTCTGCTCTCGATGAACCAGAAGGACGGCTTCGACTGTATGAGCTGCGCCTGGCCCGACCCGGGCCAGCGCAAGGCCTTCGAATTCTGCGAAAACGGTGCCAAGGCCGTCACCTGGGAGGCCACACCGATCACAATTCCCACCACCTTTTGGGCCGAGCACTCGCTGGCCGACCTGCGCGAGAAGAGCGAATACTGGCTCGGCATGCAGGGTCGGCTGATCGAACCCGTGTACAAGCCGGCTGGCAGCGACCACTACCGCCCGGTCAGCTGGGCCGAGGCGTTTCGGGTAATTGCGGCCAAGCTCAACGGGCTCGACTCACCCAACCAGGCCGCCTTCTACACCAGCGGCCGCGCGTCCAACGAGGCCGCTTTCGCCTATCAACTGTTCGCCCGCGCCTACGGCACCAACAACCTGCCGGACTGCTCCAACATGTGCCACGAGTCCACGGGCTGGGGCATGGGCCAGACCGTCGGAATCGGCAAAAGCACGATCAGTTACGACGATTTCGCGAAATCAGACCTGATCATCATCATGGGCCAAAACCCAGGCACCAACCATCCGCGTATGCTCACGGCGCTCGAAGAAGCCAAGGATGCCGGTGCCCAGATCGTCGCCGTCAACCCGCTGCCCGAGGCGGGCCTGCGCCGCTACAAAAACCCGCAACGGGTGCGCGGAATCATCGGTCACGGCACCGACATGGCCGACCAGTTTCTGCAAATTCGCATTGGTGGCGACATGGCGCTGCTGCAGGCGGTTTCCAAGCGGGTACTGGACGCCGATGCGGCCGCCCCCGGCACAGTGCTCGACCAGGCCTTTCTCGACGAATATTGCCACGGGCTGGCCGAGTTGCGGCAACATTTGTCGCAACTTGACGAGCGGATGGTCCTGGCCGCGACAGGCCTGCGTGCGGCCCAAATTGACGAACTTGCGCAGCGCTACCTCAATGCCGATCGGGTGATTATCACCTGGGCGATGGGGCTGACGCAACAGAAAAAGGGCGTCGAGACCATCAAAGAAATCATCAACCTGCTGTTGTTGCGCGGAAACATCGGCAAGCCCGGTGCCGGAGCCTCCCCGATTCGCGGACACAGCAACGTGCAGGGCGACCGCACCATGGGCATCTGGGAGCAGATGCCGCCCGCCTTCCTCGACGCCCTTCAGGCCGAGTTCGGCTTCGATCCGCCACGTGCGCATGGCGTTGACTCCGTCGACGGCGTGCGTGCCATGCGTGACGGAAAAATGAAGGTGTGGATGGGGCTCGGCGGTAACTTCGTCGCCGCCATGTCCGACACCGGCATTGCCGAGGCTGCCATGGCCCGCACCGAAATGAGCGTGCAGATCTCGACCAAGCTCAACCGGTCCCACGCCGTGACCGGCGAGGAAGCCCTGATTCTGCCGACCCTGGGGCGCACGGAAATCGACGAGCAGGCCAGCGGCGAGCAGTTTGTCTCGGTGGAGGACTCGGTCTGCGCGGTGCATCCGTCCTGGGGCAAGCTCACGCCGGTCGCACCGAACCTACTCTCCGAAGTCGCCATCGTCTCCCGGCTGGCGAGCGCCGTCCTGGGTGAGCGGGTTACCGTCGACTGGGCCGGATTTGAGGCCAACTACGATCGCATCCGCGACCACATCGCCCACGTGGTCGCTGGGTGCGAGAACTACAACGAGCGCATCCGGCAAGACGGCGGGTTCGTGCTGCCGAACGGGCCGCGCGATTCGCGCACGTTCACCACCCCTACCGGCAAAGCGATGCTGACCACGAACACCCTCGAACACCTCGAGGTGCCACCCGGGCGCCTGGTGCTGCAGACACTGCGCAGCCACGACCAGTTCAACACCACTATCTATGGCCTCGACGACCGCTACCGCGGGATCAAGAAGGGCCGTCACGTGGTGTTCATCAACAAGAAGGACCTGATCGCCCTCGGGTTCGCCGACGGTGACCTGGTCGACGTGCACAGCGAGTTCAGCGACAACGTCGATCGGGTGCTACGCGGGTACCGGCTGGTCGCCTATCCGACGCCGCGCGGCTGCGCGGCCGCCTACTATCCAGAGGCGAACGTGCTCGTGCCACTCGACAGCGTCGCCGACGGCAGCAATACGCCGGTGTCGAAGGCGGTCATCATCCGATTGGAGCGGTCGGAGGTGTGATGCGGACGGTGGGAGCTCCTGCGCAGTTTGAGCCACTGCGCAGTTTGAGCTACTGCGCAGTTTGAGCTACTGAGCAGTATTGACCCAGCCGGTTTCGTCCGGTGCCTCATACGCAGGCTGCCGGCAGACAGCGATCACGATATCCGCTGCCCGAGCGATGGCCGCGTGCGACGCCATCGCCGAGTTGGCGGCGGCCAAACCGGCGGCATAGCCGACGACGAAAGTTGTGATCGGGGCGGCCATCGGACTGACCGCGTGGGCGGCTTCGTCTGCGACATTGAGCACGAGGTGGTTGTCTACGTCAAGGTCTAAAATCTGGAGGGCCTGGCTGAGACGGCGGGTCCACTGGTTGAGAATGTCTTCGTCTACAGCGTTGTGGGTCACAGCAGCTCCTTCAGTTGCCTGGTACCTCGGATGCATGGCTGGTGAGAGGATACCCGGAACCAGAAAACTGTGTGCGAAGCAACGGTATCGAAGGGCGAACTACCAACCCACGGTACCAGTAGAGCCCTTGAACGGCCCCACGATTTTCTTAGTGATCCAGCCGCCGTAATAGTCGCCGTCCTGCGCGCGTACCGTCTCACCGTCGACGGTGCAGCGGTCCATCGCGCCCGGGTAGACGGCGATACGTTCAGCCAGAATTTCGTACCCCGGTGACGGTGTGGAATAAAACCAGCCCGCGCGGGGGCTGGAGCCGATCGAGAGGTAGCCGGCCACGCCCTTGTATTCGCAGTAGCTGTGGCCCGCTGCCAGCTTCAGCAGACCGGCGGCAAAAGCACTTCGCGGCAGGTAGTACACGGGCGGGTGACTGGTTTCCAGCACCCTTACGACGTCGCTGGTGTCGACGATCGTCGCGCCGTTCAGCTCGATCGTGACGTGTTCCGTGGTGTGCTCAACCAGAGGTGGGCGCGGGTAATCCCACACTGATTCCTGGCCGAGACGTACCGGGTCGCGTTTCACTGGCTCAATCATGCCCCGATAATAGGGCGGCAAGCTGCGAACTACGTCGGCATTCAGTTTGTGCGTTGCCGCGCCACACTCGTTCAGCGCTCGACGGGGGCTGCTAGTGCGCCCTGCGTTGGGGTAGCCATGGAATAGGCCCGATGATTACGTGGTTCGGTTACACGTGCCAGCAACTACCACCACCCGTATGCAAGCCGGGACATTCTCGAATTGACCGAGCAACGCGGGGCAGATGTTGGCGATGCCACGACCAAAGCACATTTGAACGAGGAGATCTACCCATGACCACAGTCCCCACACTCACTCTTAACAACGGCACGTCCATACCTCAGCTTGGCTTCGGCACATTTCAGATCACCCCAGAAACGACCAAAGCGGCGACCCTCGCCGCCCTTGAGGCCGGCTACCGACACATCGACACGGCGGAGATGTACGGCAATGAGAAAGAGGTCGGTGAGGCGATTGCAGCGTCCGGTCTCGCCCGTGCCGATATCTACGTCACGAGCAAGCTCAACAATGGGTTCCACGACCGCGCCGACGCCCTCGCCGCGTTTGACCGCACCCTCGAAGCGCTCGGCTTCGACTACCTGGACCTGTTCCTCATTCACTGGCCGCTCCCGGCCGTCGGCGACTACGTCGCAACCTGGAAGGCGATGGAGGAGATGCAGAGCTCCGGGCGCGTCCGGACGATTGGCGTGAGCAACTTCCAGCAGGCGCACTTGCAGCGCCTGTTCGACGAAACCGACACGGTGCCGGCCGTCAATCAGATCGAGGTACACCCGTACCTCACGCAGGATTCACTGCGTGCATTCAACACCGAGCACGGCATTGCAACCGAGGCCTGGTCGCCGCTCGCGCAAGGGGCGGTTCTCTCTGACCCGGTGATTACCGGGATCGCCGACCGCCTCGGTAAGACCGCCGCGCAGGTTACCCTGCGCTGGCACCTGCACCGGGGCGACATCGTCTTCCCGAAGTCGGTCACCCGCAGCCGGGTCGAGGAAAACTTTGCCCTGTTCGATTTCTCCCTCACCGAAGCGGATATCGCCGCCATCACTGCGCTGAACCGCGACGAGCGCACGGGCCCGAACCCCGACGAGTTCAACTACATCCCGTAGCCTGCCGGCAGCGGCGGCCGGAGGCTGCCGCTGCCAATAAATCTGGCTACAGTGTGCGCATGGTGAGCTCGGATGCACAGGTTTTGATGGTCGACGGCCCGCACGGCGATCTGGATCCCCAACCGGGCACGGACTTCTCCGACACCATTCCGGTCGCTGTCGAACTGAAGAGCCTGCTGGCCGAGGCCGGTCTGACCGCGTTTGTGAAGACATCCGGAAATCGCGGACTGCACGTGTTCGCGCCGATCATCCCGACCCGCGAATTTCTTGACGTGCGGCACGCGGTCATCGGCGCGGCGGGTGAGCTGGAACGACGGATGCCCACCCGGGTCACCACAAACTGGTGGAAGGAAGAGCGCGGCGAGCGCATCTTCATTGAATACAACCAGGCCAACCGCGACCGCACCCTGGCCGGTGCCTACAGTCCCCGGCCGCTGCCGCACGCGCCGGTGTCCTGCCCGCTGGAGTGGAGCGAACTCGCCCAGGCCGACCCGCACGCCTTCACGATTCTCACCGTGCCGAACCGACTGCGCGACCAGGGCGACCCATGGGCGACCATGCATAAGCAGCCCGGCTCGATCGACGTCCTGTATTCGTGGTGGGAGCGCGATCTGGCCGATGGCCTGGGTGAGTTGCCGTTTCCGCCGGACTTTCCCAAGATGCCGGGGGAGCCGCCGCGCGTGCAGCCGAGCCGGGCCCGTCGCCCCGACTAGCGCTACGCGTTCAGTTCACGATGCGCTCGCCGGGCACGGGCGGCTCCGGCGGGGTGCCGGTGCCGAAGGGACGGCCACCGAGATCGGCGCGAGCATGCGGTGCCAGCCATGCGGCGGCATCCGGCCCCTTCGGCACTATGCCGCTGGGATTGATATCGACGTGGGTCACGTAGTAATGCTTCTTGATCTGATCGAAATCGATCGTGTCACCGAAACCCGGAGTCTGGAAGAGGTCTCGGGCATAGGCCCACAGCACCGGCATCTCGCTGAGCTTGTTTCGATTGCACTTGAAATGACCGTGATACACCGCGTCAAAGCGTGCCAGAGTCGTGAACAAGCGGATGTCCGCCTCGGTTATCGTGTCGCCCACGAGATACCGCTGCCCGGCCAGGCGTTCTTCGAGCCAATCCAGTCGGGCGAAGAGGGCGTCGTAGGCCCGCTCGTACGATTTCTGGCTGCCCGCGAAGCCGCACTTGTAGACGCCGTTGTTCACGTCGTGAAAGATTAGGTTGGCGACCTCGTCGATCTGGGTCCGCAGGGCTTCGGGGTAAAGGTCGGGGGCGCCGGCCCGGTGGTGTTCCGTCCACTCGGTCTCAAAATCGAGGGTGATTTGCGGGTAGTTGTTGGTGACGACCTTGCCAGAGGCAACATCGACGATCGCCGGCACGGTGATGCCGCGCGGGTAGTCGGGAAAACGGGCGAAGAAGGCCTGCTGCAGGCGTTCGATGCCGAGCACCGGGTCGAGCCCGTCGGGGTCGAGGTCGAAGGTCCAGCTGTTCCTGTCGTGGGTCGGGCCGGGTAAGCCCAGAGAGATGACGCCCTCGAGGCCGAGCAGGCGGCGCACGATCGTGGTGCGGTTCGCCCAGGGGCAGGCCCGCGCTGCGATCAAGCGGTAGCGACCCGCCTCGACCGGCCAGCCGTCCCGGCCGTCCCGTGTAATGCGGTCCTCGATGTAATTGGTGTCGCGGTTGAAGTCCAGGCCGGGCGTGATGTAACTGGGATTCAGGCTCATAGTGCCACGCTACGCGCCTCGGGCCGTCCCTAAACCGCTTCGCCGAGCTGCTCGGCGATTTCGGCGTCGGTGCGGGCGTCGATGATGCCCCACATTATGTGGGTGGGGCCGCTGCTGTCGCTCGGTTCGGTGCGTGGCCGGCTGGCCCAGCCGTGCGCAACGACGGCGGCACCGAGGTATTCGAGGGAGTCGGCGATGCGGGTTTTACGAATCTTGCCGGCCAGTACGCTGCCGTCGGGTGCCTGACGCCAGCCGCGCTTGTGGGCGACGACGCGAGCTATTTCTTCGTTGGTCAGCCAGCGCGAAAAGCTGCGGGTGGGCGGGTCGATGGCAATCAGCTTCATGCCGACACTGTACCCGCCCGGCCCGCCACCTCGTCACAGGCGCCGATCGGGGCGATAGTCACAGGACCACCCGAATCGACAAATTCGACACCAGTTGGATGGTCAATATCGCCGGTGTCGCTGCCGATTCCGGGTTGGCTCCGAGCCCGGTGACTCGGAATTTCGGGACGACGTCACCCGGTGACTTGTTGGTACGTCGGCCAAGGAAAATTTCTGCGCGCGACGGCGTGTGTCGACCTAGGCTGAGCCCGTGATGAATTCATCGGCGACACACATCGCTCGCGACGCGAGCAACAGTTCGGCACTGCAACTGCTGGCACGGCTGGGGTTCGCCGTCAACGGGCTGCTGCACATCCTGATCGGGTCGATCGCGATTACCGTGGCGATCGGTGCCGGCAGCGGCTCCGCCGACCAAAGCGGGGCACTCGCCCAGCTGGCCTCGAGCCCGGGCGGGGTGTTTTTGCTGTGGATCGTCGTGGTCGGCATGTTCGCCCTCGGGCTGTGGCTGGTCGTCTCCGCATTCGTGATGCAGGGCGAGCCCAAACGAAAATGGGCGCGTCGTCTGGCCAACATTGCCAAAGCCATCGTTTATATCGCCTTCGGCGTCACGGCGCTGACCTTCGCCCGGGGCGGTGCGTCGAGTTCGGCCGGCAGTACGCAGAGCGCCAGTTCGTCGTTGCTGTCCTCGCCGGGCGGCGTCATCGTGCTGTTCCTGGCCGGTGTGGCGGTGCTCGGCGTCGGCGGCTATTTCATCTATAAGGGTGCAGCGCAGAAGTTCCGGTCAGACCTCGCCGTGCCGGGCGGATCGGCCGGCCGCGCGGTCGTCGCCCTCGGAGTTGTCGGCTACGTCGCCAAGGGCATTGCGCTCGCCGTGGTCGCGATCCTCGTCGGCGTCGCCGCGGTCACCAATGATGCCAGCAAATCCACCGGGCTCGACGGGGCGCTCAAGGCGCTCGCCGCCCTGCCGTTCGGAACCATTGCCCTGATCCTGATCGGTGTCGGCCTGATCGCTTACGGCCTGTACTGCTTCGTTCGCGCCCGCCGCGCCCAGTTGTAGTCCGCGGGACGCATGGCGGGTGTCCCAGGCGATCACCCCGCCGAGCACGACGAGCGAGATCGATAGTGAGGCGAGGGCATCCGTTGCCCAGTGATAGCCGAGATAGAGACGGCTGATCGCGGCGACCACGATACAGAGCGCCGCGATGCTGAACCCGATGATGGCAGCACGCCGACCGGGGCGCCGGGACACGACCAGGTAGGTCAGCACCAGTACGAAATCGGCAGCACCGAGAACGTGCCCCGACGGAAACGAGTACGAGTGGTCGGCGCCGAACAGCATCAGCTCGATCGGTGGGCGGCTGCGGGCGATGAGCGGCGCCAGAATCTGCGCCAGAATGACCCCGGTGAGCATGGCTATGGCGAGTAGGAGCGGTCGCCACGCGTGCTTGCCCCAGACCCCCCAGGCGACGGTCAAAACCAGCACGATGATCGGCAACGCGACCGGCCCGAAGATGATGGCCAGACCGATCATGATCAGCGTCAGGGTCGGCGAGCGGTTGTCGACGAGCCACTCGCGAACCGGCGAATCGTAGAACGACGACCGGTCCGGTTGCAGCACGTCAATGAGCACGCCGATGAAGAGCAGGATGCCGACACCGGCCAGGGCGATGGCGGTCAGGCGCAATTGCCGACGCGTGGCCTTGGACAGCGGCCGGGCGTCGTCGAGAAACTTTCCGTAGCGGGTGCGCCACACCGTTGCGGACCGGATACCGCCCATCTGTTCGTCCTTTCGGTAGAAGAGTGTCAGTGCCGTTTCAAATGTTCGGCGGCGCGCAACCGGCGTTCGCCGTCGAGTTTTGCCGCCAACGGCGCCCAGACTACAACGGCGATGCCCGCGCCGAGCAGTACGGCGCCGATCGTGTCGGTCAGCCAATGCGCTCCCAGGTAGGTGCGGCTGATCATCATGGCCAGAGTGTAGGCAGCTCCGAGTATCCAGACCCACCATCGTGAAAAAAGGAGAGCGAAAATGGTGGCCATGACGGCCGCGTTTGCCACGTGCCCCGAGGGAAACGACCCAAAATCGACACTCACCAGAATGTCCTGGGGCCGGGTTCTCCCGAACAAATTCTTCAGCACCTGCACGGCGCCGCCGGTGAGTATCGTCGCTGCGAGGTAGAACCCGACCGCCCAATACCGCCGGGCCAGCAGCAGAACGCCCACGATCGGTGCGGGAATCAGCAGCGACGCCGTGAGCCCGAAGCCGAGGTAATTCAGCACCAGCGCTGGCACGTCCAGGGCCGGCCCGCGAAACCGATCGATCCAGGCGAGCCAGGACCGGTCGATGGCGAGCGACCCGGCATCGATGGTGTCAGCGGTGCCACGCAGCAGCACCAGATAGCCGAGGGCGATTGTGAGAGCGAGCGCACCGAGACCGCTGATCAGCGGCCACCGACGCGTGATGCGTTTCGTGCGTGGTGTCGCCGATCCTTCCGGATGCCGATGACTCACCATGGGGTAATGCTAGATCGCGCGTACATCATTCGGTGACAATTTCGCCCGGGGTCTTGTCGGGACGCCAGCCTCACCAGGACGCCAGCCTCACCAGTACGGCTGACGCAGCCGGCCGGTCGCGGTCGGCGAACCCGGTGCCGACCCGGCCGACGTAGCGCAAGGCCCCGTCGGGGGGAACCCCGAGCAGCAGGGATCCGATCGTGCCCGACCGGTTTCCTATGCCGGGTCGCCAGCCGCCGACTAAGACCTCCTGGGTGCGGAAGTGTTTGATTTTCACCCAGTCTCGCGTCCGGCGCCCCGCGCTGTAACGGCCATCTTGTCTTTTGGCCATGATGTCTTCGAGCCTGAGCTGGTCGAACAGCATGAACTGCACCGGAGTCTTCTTCGCCGCAGCGGCCACCTCCCGCGGCTCGGTTAGCCTCAGGCGTGTTTGCAGCAGCCCGAAATCGGGGCGTCCGCGCGGGTCGACGGCCACGATCTCGCCGTCGAGCACCGCGGCATCCGTTTCTGTGGTCGCCAGCGCGGCGAGCAGATCGGTCGTGAGATCGGGATAGGACACGGTCACATCGTGCCCGTTGCGGGTGACCAGACGCACGCCCTGCTCGGCCGGGGAGACGTAGGCGAGCGCCCGCATGCCGTCCCACTTCATCTGAATGCCCACTCGTCGTCGCCGAGGTCGGCTGCGGAGCCGGCGGCGGCGAGCATGGGGGAGTAGATGTTCTTGGGTGGTGCGTGGTCGATCTGCCCGGCGGCCGGGCGGGCATTGGTGTGTGAACCGCCAGCCCCGTCGCGTGGCTTCATCCGGTGAATCAGCCAGTTGTTCGCCGCCCCGCGTCCGGCGCTCGTGCGAATCAGGGCGAACAGGGCGGTGCCGCCGAGTCCGGCGTGGGGTTCGCCGTGCAGAGTCACGATCACTTCGTCGTCGCGCCATTTTTCGAGGTCGTAGTCGCCGCGATCCCAGATCGAGACGTCGCCGGCTCCGGTGTCTTGCTCGCGTCCCGCTTGTCGCGCATCTGGACCGGTGCGATCACCTTCGGACTCGTCAACGTGCCCGTCAAGGTGTACAGCGCCACCGAAGATCACGATGTCTCGCTGCACCAGGTGCACGATGCCGATGGGGGGACGCATCCGCTATCAACGTCGGTGTGAAGTGTGTTCCAAGGTCGTTCGTGGCGCGTTGCGCTGGGGTTCTGGCCAGGCGCTAACTCCCGCGTACTGGCGCAAGTCCCGCGCGGCACGCTGCCGCGGCGACGAGCACGATGTTCGGGGCGGTGGCACCATGGCGACATGCCAGAACACACCGAAAGAGACGCCACCGTCACCGGCGTCATCGAGTTCGCACCGGGGGAGCGTCCGACCGGACCGTTCACCGTGACGGTGCTGATTGAAGACGTGTCCAAAGCGGATGCTCCGAGCACCATCGTGGGCTACTCCCGCACCGAGATCCCCGCGCTCGCCACGGACACGAAGTTCGATGCCGCTGCCGGGTTGCCGGTGACCGTGACCGTGCCTGCGGACGCGCTGAACGGCATCCGTCTGCTGAATTTGCGCATTCATGTGCGGGAGGGATCCCCTGACACAGAAGTGCGCCAGAAGTCCGATTCGCGCGAACCCCTGGCCCACGTCGCGGCCGGGGAACGGCCCCAGCCTGACTCGGCCATCGAACGCCCCGACATCACCGAGGGGGATTTCGTCTCGACGCAGTCCCACCCGGTGCTGCCGCAGGGGTCAGTCCGTGTCCCGATTCAGCGTGTCTGAACCGGCACGCACTTCGGCCTCGTCGAACGACGTGATCACGCCGCCGAGGCTCTCATAGCCGGTGAGCGATGGACCCCACGCAGCGCCGTTGAACCACTTGTGGAACAGTGCGCTGTTGGTGCCGGTGAGGAACACGTCCAGCCGGCCGGGTGCCCAGGACACGACGCGCGGCTGCGAGGTGGCGATGCCGCCCATGTTTTCGTAGCCGAGCACCGAGGGCCCCCACGCGTTGCCGTCGAACCACTTGTGATACAGCGCACTGTCGGTGCCAATCACAAACAGATCGAGCCGGTTCGGTCCCCACGAGACGGCCTCGGGTTCGCCGACGACAATGCCGCCGAGCCGCTCGAAGTCGTTGACCGACGGACCCCAGGCCGAGCCGTTCCACCATTTGTGGTACAGAGCACCGTCGGTGCCGGTCACGAAGATGTCGAGTCGGTTCGGACCCCAGGTGACGACCCGCGGCGCCGAGGTGCAGACCCTGCCGAGACGCTCATACCCGGTGAGCGACGGACCCCAGGCTGAACCGTTCCACCACTTGTGGTACAGCGCCCGGTCGGTGCCGATCACGAACACGTCGAGTCGGTTCGGGCCCCAGGAGACGACTTCGGGCTGGCCCACAATGATGCCGCCCATGTTCTCGTAGCCGGTGACCGATGGGCCCCACGCTCCACCGAACCACTTATGGTACAGCCCGTGGTCACTGCCGACGACAAAGACATCGAGCCGGTTCGGTCCCCACGACACCACGCGCGGGTCGCCGAGAATCACGCCGCCCATGTACTCGTAGCCGGTGACCGATGGCCCCCAGGAGCTGCCGTTCCACCACTTGTGATAGAGCGCGCTGTCGGTACCGGTCACGAACAGGTCGAGCCGGTCTGGCGACCACGCGACCGCCTGCGGAACGCTCTCGGCGATGCCACCCATGTTCTCGTAGCCGGTGACCGATGGCCCCCAGGCTCCGCTGAACCACTTGTGAAACACGGCCCGGTTGGTACCGAGCACGAACGCATCCAACCGGTTCGGACCCCACGACACCACCGGGCTCGAACTGGCCCGTACGGTTTGCGGATACATGAGGTTGACCGCGGCGATATCACCGGCCGATAGCGCGGTGCGCTGACCGATCTGCGCTCCGGCCTGCACCGGGGTGATCGTCTCAAGCCCATTCTTCGAGAACGCGGTGCGCGGATAGTGCATGATCGAGCCGTAGTCATACCCACCGACATCGTCACCGTCGACGATGTGCTGGTCGAACTGGCTCTCCATACCCGACTCAATATTGGCCACGTTGATCGTCACGAAGGCGTTGCGATCCTCCCGACTCTGTTCGTGCCAGAGCCCGACCGCGTGGCCGATCTCGTGGATCGCGTTACCGGTGCTGCAGCCGGTCCCCAAACTGATGGTCTGCATGCCGTTACCCTGCATACCGAGCATCGACCAGCATCCGCCAGAATCGCTGAACTCGATGAAGTTGGAGAATTGACCCGCATTGGCCGCCGTGCGTTCGGTAAAGCGGATGGGAGTGCTGGCCTCCCAGTGGGAGATCGCGTCGCGCACCCGCTGCTGGTTCGGCAGGGCGGCGTTGATCCGAAACGGAACGTGGGCGTTCGGCCATCGAAAGCGCGCGCCGGTGATGGCCACGCCGCGGGCACGACCGTCGTCTTGGCTTTCGGCATCCTTGGTCTGCTCCAACTCGGCGACCGTGCCCAGCACAATGTCACCTTCGAAGACGGCCAGATTGTTGACCTTGTAGTAGACCACTTCGGTTGGCCCGAAGGTGACGCCGGAGATGAAACCGGATGCCGATTCGCCCGCTTGAAATTCACCCTCACTAACGAATTTCTGGTCGCCCCCGGGGCCGGAAATATTTTCTGCCATGGAACTACTCCCTGTGTGCTCTGTCCCTTGCTGGCACTGTGCCGGAACGCGCGTCAGGCTACGCCGCCGGGCGTTATCGGAGCGTTACTCGGGGCCGCTGAACGGGGTCGCGCCCGGCGGCCCACAGTTAGGCATTGCGCACCACGATCAGTCCGGCGTGCCGACCAGCCGTTCGATCGCAGCGAGCGGGATCGGCAGCCAGGCGGGTCGATTGCGACTCTCGTAGACGGCCTCGTAGAGAGCTTTGTCGAGCTCGAAGGCCTCGAGCAGGGCAAGCTGCTCGTCCAGTTTGAGGCCGGAGCGTTCCGCGTAACCGTCGAGGAAGGCGCCACGGCAGGCCATTGCCCAATCGGAAATCATCGGCAGATTCTGCGTCATCGCGAAGGACGACGAACCGGCTGAGGCGAGGGTGACCGCGGCTTCGGCCGTGGTCGCCGTCATCGCGCCGGACACGTAGGAGAAGGATCGCAGCATGCCGGCGACGTCGCGCAGCGGGACATCGGGCCGGGTGCGTTCCCGCAGAGTGCGCAGCGGTTCACCCTCGAAATCCAGCAGTACCCAGCCGCGGCCCTGCACGTCGAGAACCTGCCCGAGGTGAAAGTCACCGTGGATGCGCTGGAGTCTGGGCCACGCCGCGGATTCCGCCCGGGCAAACACCGCCTCGATGGCGCTCTGGTATTTGGCCAACAGCGGGACTTCACGCAGGGTCTGACTGCAGCGCAGTCTCATCTTGGCCATTTCCTCGGCAATGACTTCGGGGCTCGCCTCCAGGGTCGGCAGGGTGCGCGCGAGATCGTGGTGCACGTCGGCGGTGGCCTGCCCCAGCCGGAAGGCCGGGCCGGTGAAATCACTGCCCGCGGCGGCGGCGATCAGGGCCGTGCGCCAGGCATCCGGTGCATCGGGCAGAAACTCCTGCGCAAATGCCAGGTGGCCGACCGCTCTCTGGCCGGGCTCGGCCGGATCGTCCCACTGGCCGAGCACGGCACCGAACGGCAGCGGGATGCGAGTTGAGCCGGCACCGGCCAGCGCAGCCTGCACCGTCACATCCGGATTCTCTCCCGCATGAATAATTCGGAAGACCTTGCAAATAATCGGCACCGCTGGCGATCCGGATGCGTCGACGCGCTCCACGATGATCGAGGTATTGGATTGCTCTCCGCTGAGCACCCGACTCGATATGACTGTTGCGGCCGTCGTGCTGGAAGGGGCGGTGGAGTGCGGGCGCAGGTCCTCGCCCCGCGCGCTGGCGGCGGAGCGGTCGGTCGCCGTTGGTTTGGTGGACACGGACACGTCCTGCCGCTCCATGAATGCCAGCAACGCGGCAGCGAAGGCGGGATCGTAGGCGGCATCGTAAATGTAGCGGGCGTTGAGCGAGCCCGGTTGGCGCACGGTGATCAGGGCGTTGTCGGCGCCGGGCAATTCCTCGAAGCGTTCAGTGGTCGGCAACTGGTACAGCGTGAGGGTGAGGCTCGCTGTGTCGAGCACGAAATCAACGCGGATGGTGACTCCCGGCTCGGCGCACTCGAGGGCGAAGTGCCCGATGCTGCGCAGCGCGGGAACTCGCCCCTTGTTGCCGAACCAACGCTGCGTCGACACCCAGGCATTGACGTAGCTGGGCAGTGGGGTGCCGCGATGGTTGGGGGCGAGGTCGGCGGTGTTGTGGGGCTGCGAATCGCGGTCTGGACGGTGAGCGCTGTCTCCATCGATCATGCCGCCAGCGTAGCGTCCCAACCGGGATTCTGCCGGCGCGCCCGAGGATCCGAACCTGAGGCTTGCGGTAGCCTCTGTCAAGCCCCCTAATCGGGATGCGTCGATCGGGCGACAATTTCGGCGCCCCAAGCTACAATTGTAAACAATGGACAGCGTGGTGGGACGCCTTCAGATGATTCTAGACATCCATTCGAGAAAGAACCGTGCAGGGTATGCCCCAGCGATATTCATTGGAACCGGTCGTGCAGGAGTCCACTCCCTCGATCATCGCCCGCAAGCTGCGCTACGCGATCGCGCACGGCGAGGTCGCTCCCGGGTCGCAACTGGGTGAGGCAGAACTTGCCCGCGAACTCGGTGTCAGTCGAGGCCCCCTGCACGAAGCCATGCAGCGCTTGACGCAGGAAGGACTCCTGGTCAGCATTCGCAACCGGGGTCTGTTCGTCATCGAGATGACGGACGCTGAGATTCGCGACATGTACGTGCTGCGCACCGCCATCGAGTCGGCGGCCTGCAAGCTGCTCGTGCGCGCTGACCACGTAGCCGCCGGGCAGGACCTGCTGGGCAAGGTCGCGGAGATGGAGAGTGCCGCGGCGACCGGCGACCGGGCCGCCATGAGCGACGCCGATATGGCCTTTCATGAACGCCTCGTCGCCCTGAGTGGCAGCCGCCGCCTCGCGCGCATCCACAGCACCCTGATGACGGAGACCCGGATGTGCCTGACCGTACTCCAGGACTCCTATCGGGTCGACGGGGAGTGGATCGCGGAGCATCGCGGTATCGCCGAGGCTGTGTTCAACGGCGACGGGCCGCTGGCCGAGAGTCGGCTCAGCGACCATGCCGAGGCCGCGCTGGCCCGACTGACCGACTCGACGGCATCCATTTCGGTGTGACCGGCATTTGAATGCCCGGACCTTTGAGGTCGGGAACAGTCGTTCCCGGCGCGACGCGGCAACCGCGAGGGCAGGTCAGGCCGTGCGCGCTGCGAGGATGACGTGGGGCAGGCTGGCCGGTTCGACGCGGATGCTGGTGCGCTCGCAGCCGGTGCACTTGAGGACGTAGAGCGGAAGGGTGATGCGCAGGGCCTGCGCGGGGTTGGGTTTCAAATCAGCGGGTGACTTGCAAAACGGGCAGGTGAGTCGCATCGCGGGGGTTTCCCTTGGCTCAGTTCTGCGCAAGCGGTAGCTCACGTCAAACCGACCATAGGGTGTTCCGTGTTTCTCTGCTGCCCCTTGAATTCGCCGCCAAACTGTGTATGAAGAACAGTCTGGCCGCACCGCTAAACGGATGCCGCGAGCAGGCTCACGACCACGGTGTCATCCTTCGTCGACAGCTGGCCGACCTCGGCGAACCCGAGGCGGCCGTGGAACGCGAGGGATCCCGGATTCGGCGGTTCAAGGTTGACCTCGCACAGCACCTCGGCGAGCAGCTCGCGGCGGGCCGCACCGAAGATGGCGTCGTAGAGCACCTGGCCGAGCCCCTGCCCGCGAAAACCGTCGGCCACGACGATGCGGTCGACGTAGAGAAAATCGGTGGATCGCTGGGAGAACCAGCGGTAGTTCTCGCTCGCGTACTCGGCGCCGGCGACAAAAAGGATGGCAAAGCCGAGTGCCTCGGCGGCCGCATCGTCGTCGGCGACGACAGCGACCGCGAGGTGGCTGTGTTCTACCAGCGCGACCAGTGCCGGCGCATCCAGCTCATTGACCGCGGGAACGGCGGCATTGTTGAGCGCGAGCAGCCGCGGCAGGTCGGCGGCCACGAGGGAACGAATCGAGTAGGTCACCCACTAACGATAGGCCAACGCCCTGGCCCGCGAACCACGGGCCCGCTACGCCTCCGAGCGCGCTCCGGCCCGGTACACGGCGGTCGCGATGACGAGGTCTTCCCAGGACATCCCGGTGCTCTTGAAGACGCGCGGACTTTCCGCCGTGACGGCGACGGTTCCCGTCACGATGTCACGCAGCGGCACGAGCTCGTGCGGGGCGATGACACCCTCGGCCACCGCGATGATGACGTCGCCGGCCTCCCGCTGCGCCGTGGCCGGGTCTTCGACGACGACCTGCGCTCGGGCGAG
The DNA here is from genome assembly GCF_004402355.1 of Cryobacterium sp. TMS1-20-1. NCBI lineage: Bacteria > Bacillati > Actinomycetota > Actinomycetes > Micrococcales > Microbacteriaceae > Cryobacterium > Cryobacterium sp. TMS1-20-1. The sequence continues at coordinate 54,318 of NZ_SOGF01000069.1, forward strand.
GAGCGCTGAGTCGAGCTCACGGGCATCCGTTTCGTGCGAACCGACGGCGACGACGCAGCAATCGGCGGGCAGCAGGCTGCCGTCGAACAGCGGAGTACGCGCGGTGGTGGCGCAGACGATCAACTGGGCCGTTGCCACGTCAGCGGCCGTGCCGACCTGGGCCGGCAGGCCGCTGGCGGTCACCCGGGCGGCGAACAGCTCGGCGCGGGACTGGTCTCGGGCCACGATCGTGACCCGGTCGATTGAGCGGATGGCCCGCATCGCCTCGATATGCCCCCAGGCTTGCGGCCCCGACCCGAACACCACCAGGTGCTCCACGCGGTCCGGAGCCAGGTAGTCGGCGGCCGCGGCCGACACTGCCGGGGTGCGCAGGGTCGTGATCGCGGCGCCGTCGAACAGCGCGATCGGCGTGAGCGTCAGGGCGTCGAGCAGCAGATAGACGCCCTGAATGCGCTCCCGACCAAGGGCCGGGTTGCCCGGCGCGACCGACGCGACTTTGATGCCGACGAAATCCGAAGCTTCAGTGGGCATGAGCAGCAATTGGCCATTCGCGACCGCCAGAACCTGCCGGGCGAAGTCACGCACCGGATCGAGCCCGGTGGCGAGCGCGTTCTGCACGGCTCGCACCGCCGCACCGTAGTCCACCCGCTCAAAAATCTCTTCGGCGGTGACCATGGTGGTCGGAGCGGGTCTGGAGCTTGTAAATGTCATCCGTCGCAGACTATCGGGCGGCCTGCGTCCGCAGCACTGCCAGAATGAACTGTCGCCGTTTCAGCCTGGCGACACGTTTCACGGTGGCAAGAGGAGACAACGGCGTATGACTCACCAGGTGAGCACGACCAAACCGAGCACGGATAACTACCGGGCAGCACGCGACCAGTTGCTGGCGCTGCGGAGCGATCATGCCCGTGCCGCGCAGGAGTTTGAATGGCCCGACGTGGGGGAGCACTTCAACTGGGCCACCGACTGGTTCGACGTGCTCGCACGCGGCAACGACAAAATCGCTTTGTGGATCGTCGAAGAAGACGGCAGCGAGCAGAAGTTCAGTTTCGCCGAGATGGCGCAACGCTCCGACCAGGTGGCCACCTGGCTGGCCCGGCAGGGCGTGCGGCACGGCGACCACGTCATGCTCATGCTCGGCAACCAGCTCGAAATCTGGGAGGCGATGCTCGCCATTATGAAGGTCGGCGCGGTCATCATGCCGACCAGTGCCGTGCTCGCCGCTCATGACCTGACCGACCGGGTGCTTCGCGGCGGCGTCACCCATGTGATCGCGAACTCGTCCGATGCAGCCAAGTTCGACGATGTTCCCGGCGACTACACCCGCATCAGCGTCGGCGCGCCGCGCCCCGGGTGGGCCGACTTCGCGGACGCCTACGCGCTCACCCCGGAACCCATCGCGACGGTCGTGGCATCCGGTGACCCATCGCTGATCTACTTCACCTCCGGTACGACGAGCAAGCCCAAAATGGTGCTGCACTCGCAGACCTCCTACCCGGTCGGCCACCTGTCGACCATGTACTGGCTGGGCCTTCGCCCCGGCGACGTGCACCTCGCCATCAGCTCGCCCGGCTGGGGCAAGCACGCCTGGAGCTGCTTCTTTGCCCCGTGGATCGCCGAGGCGACCGTATTCGTCTGCAACTACTCCAAGTTCGCTCCCAGCGCCCTCATCGCCCAGCTGCATCGAGCGAAGGTCAGCACGTTTTGCGCGCCGCCGACGGTCTGGCGCATGCTCATTCAAGCGGATGTCGGCCCCCGGCCGGCCGCCCTGCGCGAGTTGCTCTCCGCCGGGGAACCGCTTAACCCCGAGGTCATTCGGCAGATCGACAACGGCTGGAAACTGACCATCCGCGATGGCTTCGGCCAGACCGAGACCACCGCCATCGTTGGAAACGGTCCCGGATCGGTGCTGAAGGCCGGGTCGATGGGCCTGCCCCTGCCCGGCGTCTCGATCAAGCTGCTCGACCCGATCACCGAACTGCCCGCCGAGGAAGGTGAGATCTGCCTCGACCTGTCGACGAGCCCGGTCAACTTGATGACCGGCTACCACGGCGAACCCGACCTTACCGCGCACGCCATTCGCGGCGGTTTTTTTCACACCGGCGACGTCGCCACAGTGGATGTCGACGGCTACCTCACCTTTATCGGCCGTACCGACGACGTGTTCAAGTCGAGCGATTATAAGGTGTCGCCGTTCGAGGTGGAGAGCGTGCTGCTCGAACACCCCGCGGTCGCCGAAGCCGCCGTGGTTCCCGCGCCCGATGCCACCCGGCTGAACATTCCCAAGGCGTACATCCACCTCGCCCCGGGCTGGGAGCCGACGGCCGAAACGGCCGAAGCCGTGCTTCGGCATGCCCGTACCGGCCTGCCCGCCTACATGCGGGTGCGCCGGGTGGAATTCTTCGAGCTGCCCAAGACCATCTCCGGAAAGATCCGCCGGGTCGAACTGCGCGAGCGCGAAGCCGACGCGGCAAAAGCCGGCACCCGGCTGCCGAATGAATGGCGCGACGACCAGTTTCCGGGGCTCACGCGCTAGGGGCATCCGCTCGAAAAATCTGCGGGAAAGTCGGGGCTTACAGCCCGAGACCGGGCCTGGCCCCCTCGTTAGCGTAGAAGCATGACCCTCCTCGACAACCCGCGTGCCACGACAACCGACGACACAGGCTGGGCTGGCTTCACCGCCGGGCCGTGGCAGCACGGCAATGATGTTCGAGATTTGATCCAGCGCAACTACACGCCGTTCACCGATGATGCGAGCTTTCTGACCGGCGCCACCGACTGCACACTGGCGCTCTGGGCCCGGCTGACGGATATGTTCCCCGGCAGCGCGCGCTCGGCGTCTACGACGTCGACCCGACCACCCCGGCATCGATTACCGCGCACGCCACCGGCTACATCGACCAGCCCAGCGAGACCATTGTCGGTCTGCAAACGGATGCCCCGCTCACGCGCGCCATTATGCCCTTCGGCGGCCGGCGCACACCCGGGTCGAGGTGCTGCCCTTTCATCAGATGGGCGAGGACGAGTGGAATCGCCTGGCCATTCCGTATCCGCTGTCCGGCGTGCTGCCGCCCGATTCCGCGCTGCAGGAGCGGGTGCGGGCCCAGTTCCGGGCCCGCAGCCTCATGACGTTCTAGCTAGAAGCGGGCGAGCAACTCCGTTTTTTTGGCGTGGAATTCGGCATCCGTCACCACGCCGGCCTCGCGCAGCTGACCGAGCTGGGAGAGGTGAAGGGCGATTCCGGTCGATCCCGCAGGGTGGCCTTCGAGTTCGCGGCGCGCGGGCGCGGGGGCGAGGGCCGCGACCGGTGCCGGGGTGACCGGGTGCACCGCGGCCACCGCAGTGGCCGGTGAGTGACCGGACTGGGACATCCGGTCGATCCAGGCCAGTGCGATCGCCGAGAGAATGAACACCATGTGAATGATGACCTGCCAGAGCACGCCGTCCCAGGTGTAGATATTGCCGGTGATGGTTTCGGTCGGGTTGTTATCGACGGGGGTGCCGCGCGCGGCCAGGTCGCCGACCTCGATGAAGGTCTTGAGCAGGTGGATCGACGAGATGCCGACGATGGCCATGGCGAGCTTGACCTTGAGCACGTTGGCATTGACGTGGGAGAGCCATTCCGGCTGGTCGGGGTGCCCTTCCAAACGGATGCGGGACACAAACGTCTCGTAGCCGCCGATAATGACCATGATCAGCAGGTTCGCGATCATGACGACGTCGATCAGGCCGAGCACCGAGAGCATGATCGCGGCTTCTTCGACGTGGATGCCGCCGTCGTCCCCTGGCACGGTCAGCGAGGTCCAGACGTCGCCGCCGAGGTTGATGAGCTCGACCATGAACACGATCACGTAGATGATCTGCGCGATGATGAGCCCGATATAAAGGGGCGCCTGCAGCCAGCGGCTGAAGAAGATCATCAGGCCGACGCTGCGCACCCAGCGCGACTGCGGGCGGAACGGGCGGGGGAACTCGGTTTCAGTCACCGGTTGATCATAAGGGAGGCCCGGGTGAGAACCTCCTGTGCGCCGCAGCGCCTGTGGACGTACGCTGACGTGTTGATGATTCCGGCCACGATGGCCGCGCGCCAGCATTGTGGGCGCCTGGGCGGGACAATCAGGAAGGTCGCAGCGAACGCTCAAAAGCTTTGCGGCCGGTGGGCAGGCTTCCGGACAGATCGGTCGGCTCCAGTCCGAGCAGCGCGGCGAAATGGGCGGATGGTTCGACGCCGAGCTCACGGCCCAGATGGGCGCGAAAACTGCGGTACACCTGCACCGCCGAGGCATAGTTGTCTTCGGCGAGATGGCAGCGCACGAGCAGATGCTGGGTGCTCTCCCGCAACGGATCGACAACCGCAGCGGCACGGGCCGCGCCCAGGGCTCGACTGAAACTGCCGGCCAGCAGATGGGAGCGGGCCAGGGACTCCAGGGCGTCCACCCTCTGATTGAGCAGATGGTCCTGCTGTTCCAGCACCCATTCCTCGTACCAGCCCGGCAACAGGTTGGCCTCCTGCAATACATCGACGGATTCCGGCGGCACCGGCAACCCGCCGGTCAGGGTGATCTCGGTGATCAAATCGCGTACCGTGTGCAGATCCACACGCACCGCCGCGTCGAGCTGCAGCGGATCGGTTGCGCGGAGCAATCGGGGGAGTTCGTGCGAAATACGAAACACGCTCGCTCGCAGGTTGCCGGCCGACTGACGCTCGGAGCTATCCGGCCAGAGCAGCGCGGCCAGCACGTGCCGCGGTTGGGTGTGCAACACGGCGAGGGCCGCGAGCAGCCGCTGCTGGCGGGCACCGACCTCGACTGGCACGCCGCTGTAGCGCAACTGCCAGTAGCCCAGCACGCGAAGATCCCAGCCCGGTGTCACCGAAAATCCCATGAGTGCTCGATCCGCAAAAAAGTACAAAGCCGACCCGCAACCTCAGGCGGGATCTGCTACCGCCCAGAATGGCCAGCCCCGGGGCGGTTGTCAATGCCGTGTGCGCGCCAAAAAGTGGATGCTCCGCCACCGCCAACGCGTACCCCCGGCAGCTGGCAGTAACCAGCCAGTAACGCCGGGGTTTGTACAGTTGGCCTGCGGCATCCGCTGGCAATCGGCCCTTTTGATCGGATCGTCATGAAGCAATTGGCACTCTGCGTGGGCATCAATCGGTTCGAGAACCTGCCGATGAGCAGTTGGCTGAACGGCTGCGTCAACGATGCCGAAGACGTCAGTGCGTTGCTCGGGAGCGCCTTCGGATTTGCCGACTCAAGCATCACCCTGCTGACCGACCAGGCCGCGACCCGGGATGCGGTTTATGGAACGCTGGTCGAGGCGCTCGACCGGGCGAATACCCCGGGGGAGCACCTGGAGCGCATTCTGTTCACCATGTCGAGCCACGGCACGCAGGTGGCCGACACCGATAGCGAAGAGTCTGACGGCGTCGATGAGGCCTTCGCCACCTGTGACCTGCGTCAGGTCGGCTCCCAGTGGGACCTCGAATCGCTCATCGTCGACGACGAACTGCACACCTTGTTTTCCCGGTTGCCCGAGGGAGTGCTGCTCGACGTGATTTTCGACACCTGCCATAGCGGCAGCGGCCTGCGGGCGATGGACCAACTCCTCCTATCGGATGACCGTCGTCCACGCTTCGTGCCCCCACCGACACCGCTCGGCCGGGACGGCACAGCGGTCGCGGGCGCGAACACCCGCATGCTGCGCGATCTGGTGCGTACCTCGTCGGCCGTTGCGAAGCCCGCGTTGCTGGCCGCATGCCAGGCCGACCAGGAAGCGACCGACGCGAACTTTGACGGGCGGTACAACGGCGCGTTCACGCATTTTCTGCTCGAGGAGCTGCGCAGCGGGGCCGGCGCCAGTCGCGCTGACGTCGTCAAGCGCGTCAACAAGAAGTTGCGCGCCCGTCAGTTCGAACAGATCGCGCAGCTCGAGGCACCCGACCCCGGCAAAACAACGGCGTGGGGCACCGCGTTCTGAACGCCGCGCTCGTGCGCAGAAGACGGGTCAGGGGTGAAAGGTCGGCCGGCGCAGTTCGGCTACGCCTGGTGCCGGGGTAGCGGGCGGGGCAGCGGGCGCGGCGGCGGGCGACGGTGCGGGCGACGGTGCGGGGGGCGGCGCGGCAGCCGCTTTCAGCGCCGGGCGAGCGAGGGCGTGCGCGGCGAGTTTAGCCCGCTGCCGATCCAGGTCGAGAATCGGCTTGAGTGCGGCGAAGCTCAGACGACCACCCTCGTCGAAGCGCAGTTGCCCGCCACCGCGAATGAAAACATTCGCCTGCGTGGTCAGCCCGAATCTGCGCGCTTCAGCGACGGTGAACGTGAATTCCTGGGTGAAGGTGGCACCGATCTCCGATACCACGAAGCCGTCGGGCCCAACCCGAAGTGTCGGCCGCACCCGTTCCACTGAAATGGGGCGAGTGGGGTCGATCTTCGCCGCCTCCAGCAATTTCGGGTTCTCCCAGAGAAAACGTACGATCTCTTCCGGGTCGGAGCTGAGGGCGGCCAGCCGAATCGGGTAACGCAGTCCGGTGAAGGTCGCAACGCCCGAAAGGTCGTGGTTCGGGGGCAATTTGATGCCGAGCTCGGCAAATGCCTCGGTGACGACGGGACGATACTCCAGGTCGTCGTCGGGCACGACCGCCATGTCGGCGGCGAGGATTCCGCCCAGCAGGTCTTCCCAGGTCACATCCACCGGTGCCATGTAGCCCAGGCTGCGGATGAGCATTCCCAAGACCTGACGGCCAACGTCTGCGCCGGCGCGGGCGATCTGGTACAGGCTCGAGCGGCCTCCGGGCAAGTCGAGCCGCTTCAGCCAGAGTCGCACCACCACGCGCAGCAGTACCTGCACGATCGCGCCGCCGCGAGCGTGCGGGTCGCGCAGGGTGCGCCAGTCGGGCGGAGTGTCCTCGCTCAGGGACGACCGAACGGTTCCGCGTTTGAAGAGCTCATCGCCCAAACTGAACAGGTCGCTCCGAAGCACATCCTCGCTGAGGGTATCGAGGTTGAGGGGGTCACCGCCGGACGACGTCAACATTTGTTCGACCAGGGTGCGGGTGGAAAACACGGACAGCAGCGCCACGAGGTCGGCGAACGTTTCATGCAGGGCGAGTTGGTCGGGCTCGGCCTTGGCATCCGCCCATTTCGGCCGGTAGCCATCGACGATGGCGTGGGTCACCTCGTGGGCCACCAGATCGCGAAAGAGGGCCAGCGGCACTGCTTTGCTCGTACGATTGTCACGTTTATGCCCGAATCGAATCAGACCCAGGTCGCGGTAGTAGCCGGATTGTCGGTATGACACCGGATCGTAGGCGCTGATGGTCAACCGTCCGCCACCGACCCAGCCCATCCTCCGGCCGAGTGTTGACTCAAACAGGGCGAGAGTGGATGCCGCCACCGCGTATACCTGCTGCGCCAGGAATCGGCTGTCCTCCAGCAGGGCCGCCAGATCATCGGGCGGTTTCTCGTCGACGATCATCCACGGCGGGGTCGGGGAGCCGATGTCGAGACTGAACGGCTTCTGACGGGGCTTACGCACGATCACGTCGAACCGGGCGCTGCGCGGCCCCGGGCCGATGCGTTCGACCGGAACCCGCAGCGTGGTCGTGAGGCGCGGCGCGGGTTCGCCCGGGGGCGGATTCGGTGGGACCGTGGTGAACGGCCCCTCGGCCAGAACCGTCAGGCTGACCTGCAGACCACCCTGCCCGGCGTCGCTCAGCCCGGGATCGCTCAGCCCGGGATCGCTCGGTTGCGCGAGCGACGCGTCAGCAGACTCGGGATCGGTACCAGTTGTCATGGCGGCCCCCACAGCATCCGTTTCTGTGTGCAATATGCAACCGCCGGCGTGGTTTGTCAAGGCTTCGGGTGAAGTAACGCAGCAATAACGCTGGAGCGACATAATCGCAACGCCCCACCCCTGTTCCAGCATGAATTAGATGACATGAACTAGATGACATGAACTGAATGACATGAACTGAATGACATGAACTGAATGACATGAACTGAATGAGAGGAACGGTGCCATGCCCGAACCGATGCCCCCCGCCACACGGCAGCCGCCGCTGTCTCCAAGTGAGCTCGACCGCCTTCGCCCGCACGTGGTCAACCTCAGCGGCGGCAAATTCTCATCGAGTGGAGTGTTCCAGACCACTAAAAAGGATGTCGACGCCGTCTTTGCGACGCATCTGCCGGCCTTTGTGGCCGAGCATGGCGGCGTCGTCCCCGTTGTGTTCTACGCCCACGGCGGGCTGGTCGGCGAGCAGTCCGGGCTGCGGATCGCTGCCACCCAGGTGGAGTGGTGGAAGTTCAACGGCGTGTATCCCATTCACTTCGTCTGGGAGACCGGCCTGGCCGGGGCCATCGCTGGTGCGGTGGGGGACTGGGCGCAGGGTCGTCGCGGCTGGCTCGACGAGGCCAAGGACCGCGTGCTTGAACTCGCGGCCCGATTCGGCCAGGGGCAGGCGATCTGGGGGCAGATGAAGCGCGCGGCCGAGGCTGCATCGGCCGGGGACGGCGGCGCCCGCTACGTCGCTGAAGCACTCGGTGCGTACTGCACCGCCCACCCCGACACGGTCAGCGTGCACGCCGTTGGGCACAGTGCCGGATCAATCTTTCATTCCTTCTTTATTCCCGCCGCATTGAAGGCCGGGGTACCGGCCTTCGACACGCTCAGCCTGCTGGCTCCGGCGGTGCGCACCGATGTGTTCGAGAAGCAGCTCGTGCCTCTGTGTGGCCAGGAGGTGAAGTCGCTGGCACTGTTCACCATGACCGAAAAGCTCGAGCGCGCTGACACTTGCCTCGGCGCCTACGGAAAGTCCCTGCTTTACCTGGTGCGGGCGTCGTTTGAGCCCGAAGAATTTTCGCCCATTCTGGGCCTCGAAGAGTGCCTCCGCGCCGACCCGGTGCTCAGCCGACTGTTCGGGCTGTCCGGCGCGAGCGGAGGTATCGCTGACATTATCTGGTCGAAAGCAACGGGCGGCCCCTTGACCAACCGCAGCACCTCGACCAGCCATGGCGGGTTCGACACCGATATCCCGACCATGGACAGCGTCGCGCGCCGGGTCACCGGCAGCTCGCGCATCCAGTCATTCCCGATCACCCGCTCCCGTGGCGACGAGCTCTGGCCGGTACCGGGCCCGGCCACGCCCCGGCGGGCCGGAACCCACCACGCACTCTGTGTCGGTATCAACGCGTATCCCGGCGGCGACGCCCTCTACGGCTGCGTAGCGGATGCCGAAGCCTGGGCAGCGCAGCTCACCGCGGCCGGTTTCGCGGTGCGCACACTGCTCGACGCGGAGGCGACCCGGCAGAATATCCTGCTCGGGCTGCTGGACCTGGTGGCGAGCAGCGTCGCGGGCGATGTGCTGGTCTTTCAGTACGCCGGGCACGGCACTTATGTGGACGACCTTGACGGTGACGAGGCGGAGTCCGGCAACGAGGAGAAGAAGTACGACGAAGCGCTCTGCCCGATTGACTTTCGCGAGGGCAATTTGATCATCGACGACGACCTCGGAGAGATCTTCGACCAGCTGCCCGACGGCGTCAGCCTCACCGCCTTCTTCGATTCCTGTCACTCGGGCGACGGCCAACGCCGGCTGCAGCTGCTTCCGGTTGACGTACAGAACCTGAGTACGGCATCCGCTCCCCATGGGCGTCGGGCGCGGTACGTCATTCCCGACAAGGCGACCAGCGAGAAATACCGGGCCAAGCGCGGAGCTCCCGCCCGGGCCGGCAAGCGGGCCTTGGCGCGGGAAGTGCTGTTCAGCGCCTGTAAACCGACCGAGGTGGCGTACGAGACGGGCGGTCACGGCGATTTCACCGTGGCAGCCAGCCTGCTCGTGGTGCCGAGTGCAAATCGGCTGACCAACGGCGAGTTCCTGGCGAAGATCCGGGAGGCATTTTCGAGTCAGCCGCGACAGAACCCCGACTTCAACGGGCCGCGGGCCGCGAAATCACGGGTCTTCCTGGCGCCGCTGGTGGCTGCCGCAGCGGAACCGACTGATCGGCCGCCCGGCACCGCATCTGGCACGATCCCCGCCGCGATAACGGCGCTGCTCGACCCGGCCGCAAGCCCCGGGGGCGGGACCGACGCGCTCGCGGCATCCGCTGGTACCGCAGGATCGGCTGGCGTCGCTGCCAGTCGCGAAGCGGATGCTGCGGATCGCGCCCGCTCGGCCGCCGCGTTCCTGCGCGCTGCCGCCGACTTCATCGACGGGTAGCGGCCCGCCGGTGACCCCGAAAGACGGTGGGTGCCATTGACGACGTGACCGACGGCATCCGCTTATTGTCGACATCTTTCGCATCCATCGCTGTGGCCTGCGACACTGGAGGAACAGCTCTGCGCCGAGGTCGTCGGACCGAATCGCGGAAACGATGTACGCGCCGGCTCCTCGGAAGGACCCCATGCTCGATTTTCTGTTCAGCCCGATCCCCGGGATCATTTTCACGATTGTCGTGGTTCTGCTTATCGGCCTGATTTACGCCAAGACGATCTATAAGAACGCGGGGCCCGATGAGGCCCTGATCATCACCGGCAAGAAGAGCCGCAAGACCATCGTCGATGGCGCCACGCTCGAGGAATCCGGCCAGCGAGTCGTGCATGGCCAGGGTGTGTTCATCACACCGTTCTTCCAGAAGGCGTTCAAGATCAGCCTGCGCAGCCGGGCGATTGAGATCACGGCCGTCGCGCAGGACCGCAACGGCATCACGCTCTCCGTCGAGGCCGTCGCCATCGTCAAGGTCGGCGACGACCCCGCTGCGATTCGCGCCGCCGCCCAGCGATTTCTTGGGCAGGACAAGAACATTGACGGCTTCGCGCAGGAGGTGCTGAGCGGTTCGCTGCGTTCGTCGATCGGCGCGACCGACGTCATGACCGTTATTCAGAAGCGCGATGAGCTCGGTTCCTCGGTGCTCGCTACGGCTCGCGAATCACTCGCTAACCAGGGCCTCGACGTTGACTCCTTCGAGATCAAGGGCATCACCGATGAGAACGACTACATTCGCGACATCGGTCGCGCCGAGCAGGCGAAGGTGCGTCGCCAGGCCGAGGTGGCCGAGCACGTTGCGAACCGCGAGTCGCAGGAAGCCCTGATTACCGCCGAGCAGGCCATCGCCGAAGCTCAGAATACGCTCGCGCTGCGTAAGGCCGCGCTGCAGCTTGACACCGACAAGGCGTCCGCCGAGGCCGCCGCGTCGAAGCCGCTCGCCGAGGCGAAGGCGCAGCAGGCCATCGTGCAGGAGCAGGAACTGACCGCCCAGCGGCGGGCCAGCCTGCGCAAGGCCGAGCTCGAGTCCGAGGTCAACGCGATCGCCGACGCCGACGCCTACCGCATCCGGGTCACCGCGATCGCGGCCGCCGAGGCATCCGTTGCCAAGGCCACCGCTGATCGCGACAGCCGTGTCGCCAACGCCGACGCTACCCGCGCGGAGGGCCAGGCCGAGGCCGACGCCATTCTCGCCCGAGGAACCGCCGAAGCGACGGCCACGCGCCTCTCCGCCGAGGCCGTCGCCCAGCAGTCCGAGGCGCTCATTCAGCTGCGCCTGATCGAAATGCTCCCGCAGATCGCGCACGAACTGGCCGCACCGATGGGTAACATCGACCAGCTCACCGTCATTTCAACGGATGGCGCCAGCCAACTCTCCAAGAACGTCGCGTCCGGCTTCAGCGAGGTCGACGCCGTGCTCGGCTCCACCATGGGAATCGGCATCAAGGACCTGCTCGGTGGGCTGCTTGGCGGCACTGCGGGAGCCGCTTTGCGGAACGCGACACCCAGCCACAGCGGCGCATCCGCGTCGACCGCTGGTGCTGCGCCGACTCACTCGAGCGCAACCGAAGCTGCGTCACAGCAGTCCGGGGCGGTGCCAACGTCGGCGTCGGCCGCCGCTGCGCCTTCGTCAACGTCGGTGGCTCCGTCCGCAGCGACGGCTGCCGCAGCGGCGCGATCAGCAGCGGAAGCATCCGTTTCGCAGTCGATCGACGGCGTTGATTTCGATGCTGTCGCCGACGAAGCTGCTGCCACAATTACCCGTGCGGCGGCGGCCCGGCTGCCCAAGAAAGCTGGGGATCGCCTGCTGCCCTAGTGCACCGATCGCCGCAACCCCGGTGCAGCTAGCTCCCGAAGACTGTAAAAGTGTCTGGCCAGCGCGCGGGGGCGCAGGGTCACCTGCCCCGTATCCTCCGGCACCGAAGTGCGACCCCCGACCTCGTTAGCAGCCGGGGCCGTGGGGGTTGGTGAGGCAGTCTTCGGCGACGAGTACGGTGGATTCGTTTGCGGCCATGACGGTGAATGGGGCTGAGGGCATGGTGATGGTGCCTTCGACGGGGCGCCAGCCTTGGTCGCCGAAGCTGTAGTCGGCGTGGTATTTGATGGTGAGGACGATGGAGTAGGTGCCCTTGGCCGTGTACGTGTGGCTGGTGTCGGTGGTGGTGA
>NZ_SOGF01000047.1:0-87154 GCF_004402355.1 Cryobacterium sp. TMS1-20-1
TCAAAAATGAGCGTGTTTACCGCACCGCGTATGCCACGAAATCCCAAGCTCGCAGCGACGTCATCCGATATATCGAAGGGTTTTACAACAGTCGACGCCGGCACTCCGCGCTCGGTTACCGCAGGCCTAATGAAGTCCACTATGGTTATCAGCAGCCAGCATTGGCAGCGTAGAAGAATCCACTAATTCCGCTGTCCGAAATGCCCACGGCAGGTCAGTGGTCCTCGGCGGCCATTCCTCGGTCATCGATCCCTGGGGAAATATCCTCCTGGAAGCAGGAGACCGTGAGGGGATCTTCAGCGTAGACGTATCCGACGACATCGTGAAGTCCGTCCGTAGTGAATTCCCGGTGCTCGGCGACCGTCGCCCGGTACTCCCCTGAAGAGCAAAGAAAGTAATCGAGGAAATTCCGGCCTCGCCAACCCTGCTGAGCGTAGCTCCGCCCAATTACACAGTTCCACGGGCACCGTCGTAGGCTCTGCCGAACGCGATCAGGCTGCCTTCGGTTTTTCACGGTGTTGACAGGGCTGATCGGCTTCGTTGAGGTCGTGCCGACAGGGCTACCGCGTTCAGTGGGGACACCGGAGAACCACTACCAGTGCTAGCTCGCATTTTGTCGTTTGGGGCCAACGTTGGCGGCCCCAAATCGATGGAGGGCAGAAGTGCTAGACCGTGCCTTCCCAGGCGGCCGGGGCCAGGATCCACAGGAGCTCGGTCTCGGCCTCGGGGTCGGCCTGCCAATTATGAGGCTCACGGCCGTCGAAAGTGAGCGAATCACCCGGAGCCAGGGTCAACGTGCGGTCGCTGAATTGCACGGTTATGGAACCGGCCAACACGTGCACGACGTCTACCGGCGAGTTGATCGTGTAGAGCCTTCCCCCACCCGACCCCCCAGGGCTCACGGTGGAACGAACGACTTGCAAACGACTCTCGCGACGCGGGGTGAGCAGCCTCTCGTTGGCGCCGTCCCCGCCGAGGTTGATGCGCGGGGCGCCCGCGGCGGTTACGAGTTCAACGTCAGAGGATGCGAACAGGTCGCCGATATTGACATGGAGCACTTCACAGAGGGCAACCAGCGTCGAGACGCTCGGCGATGTCATGTCGCGTTCGATGCGACTGATGAAGCCTTTGGTGAGGTCGGTGGCCGTGGCCAACTGATCAATGGTGAGTTGCTGAGAACGCCGCGCGGCGCGCAATCTGCTGCCGATGGCCGCCCGCTGATTCGGGGGGTCGACAGGCATCGGGCGCATGATCACTCCAGAGGGACGTGGGCGGAACAGGTATCTATTCTGTCAGGGTTGGCAACGCCGCCTTGTGTGAAGCAGCAGAAGATGCCCGCCGAGCAGCCATTCGTCAGCGCGCCAGCGAGGCGATAGGCGGGGCTTAGCTATCGGTGACCCGGCTGTAGAGCGACGGGCGCCGATCGGCATGCACATCGTTGCGCGCGCTGATGCCCTTGGCGCGAGCTTCGGCGAGGTCGATATCTGCCAGCAGCATCGTTTCATCGCCGAGAGTGATGTGCGTGAGCGGAAACCCGTAGGCGTCGACGACGACGCTGCCACCGAGCCAGTGCTGCCCGCGTTCCGGCCCGGTGCGATCGGCGACGGCGATGAACATACGGTTGACAGCAGCATTGGCCTGGACCTTGACGATTTCGCTGGGACGTTCACCCGCCGGGCGTGGATACAGCGGCCAGTTAACCGGGCAACAGAGCAGCTCGGCACCATCAAGGGCTGCTGAACGCACCCACTCTGGAAATTCGAGGTCGTAGCAGATGGCCACCCCGATACGGCCCCAGGGGGTCTCGACGACCGGCGGTGCAGCAGACCCGGCGGTGAAGAGGTTGTCTTTTTCACGGTCCCACAGGTGAGCCTTGCGGTAGACGGCACGACGCCCGGTCTTGTCGACGAGCACCGCGGAGTTGTAAATCAGCCCGTCGTCGCCGGCCTCGGCGAAACCGACCACGATCACGAGATCGCGCTCCTGGGCCAGCTGCTCCCATTCCCGAACGGATGGCCCGGTCGCGGGTTCCGCCACGGCTCGCAGCTCCGCCAGATCGGCGAACAGATAGCCCGAGTTCGCCAGTTCCGGCAGCACGATAATGCGTGCCCCAGCATCCGCTGCCGCCTCGATGGCAGCCCGCACCCTGGCGCGGTTGCCGAGAGTGTCACCCACGGTCACGGAGACTTGGCAGCAGCCGACTCGTACCGGGGAAGCGGTCACTGTGGTGTCGCTAATCAGCTGCGCCTTCCAGCTCAAGTTCGCTGCGGAGGCGAGCTTCGGCCTCGGCCGCGTGGTCGAGGTTGCGCGAGAACAGAAGGTAGAGCCCGCCAGAGACGACCAGACCCACGACGAAGGAGATGTCAGCCCCGCCCAGCGCCGCTGAGACCGGTCCGACGTAGAACGACGTGTAGAAGAACGGGATCATCGCAACGAAGCCGACAAGATAGGCGACCATTCCACGCCAGGCCCAGCGACCGTAAATGCCCCGCGGGTTGAAGATCTCGGCGATTGCGTACTTGCCGCGCCGCACGAGGTAAAAGTCGACGAGGTTGACGGCGGTCCACGGCACGAGGAAATAGAGCATCAGAAGTACGAAGTCGTTGAAGCTGCTCAGGTAGTCGTCGGGGATGAGCAGGGCGATCGCGAGGGTGACGAGACCGACGACGGTGAGCCCGATCACGCGAAGGCGCACGGTGGCTGAGACTTTGCGGAACCCGTCGACGGCGGTTGTTCCGGTGAGCATTGCCCCGTAGGCGTTGACGCCCATGATCGAAATCAGGGCCACCGTTGAGACCAGCACGGCAAAGGTGCCGAACCCGGGGAAGAGCATGTCGCCGACGGTCTTGATGGCGCCGATCGCGTCGGCATCGGGGATGTGGCTGCTGAGGAGGGCGCCGAGCGACATGAGCCAGGATGCCGACAGCGCTGCGCCGAGGTAGGTCCAGCCGATGAGTTTGGGCGCCGAAGCGTTCTGCGGGAGGTAGCGGCTGTAATCGGAGACATAGATGGCGTAGCTGATGTTGTAGCCGGCGGCCAGCGAGAACATCACCAGGAAGGACGCTCCATTCCAGCCTGCGGTGCTCGCGGTCTCGGTGACCGTCGTGGAGTCGAAGTGAACGATGGCCAGCACCGTGATGATGACGAAGACCACGACGAGCAGGCCGGTGAGCCAGCGCTGGATGAAGTGGAGCAGATCATGGCCCACGACGGCGATCAGGATGGAGAGCGCGATCAGGAATGGATACCAGAACAGCTTGTCGCCCGGAAAGGCCAGCAGAAGGCCCTGCGTTGCCAGAATCGTGTCGAAAACCATGAAGCCGATGTAGACGAAGACACTCGCCGCGAACGGCACGATGGCACCGCGACTGCCGAACTGGGCACGAGACTGGATCATCTGCGGCAGGCCGGTGCGAGGCCCCTGATTGGCATGAAAGGCCATAAAGAACGTTCCGAAGCAGGCGCCGGTGATGACCGCAAGAACGGTCCACCAGACACTGAGCCCGATGACCGGTCCGATGAAGCCGATCACCATGGTCGGCAGCACGAAGTTGCCGGTGAACCAGAACGGCCCCTGGTGCCAGACCTTTCCGTGCCGCTCGGACCTCGGCACGTAGTCGATCGAGCGCTGCTCGATGACAGGGCGCCGCTCCTCGGAGTCAGTGCTTGGAGGCGAAGCGGGGTTCGTCTTGTTGATCGACATCATCGTCCTTTTGGTGTGCGGTGACTGCGTGAGGTATTGCGTGTGTTAAGCGGAGGGAGTCATGGCCGAGATGATCTCGTAGGCCACGTGAGAGGCAGCGACGGCCGTGATCTGTGCGTGGTCGTAGGCCGGGGCAACTTCAACGACGTCGGCCCCGACCAAGTTCACGGCTCGCAGGGCGCGAATCATGGCCAGCAGTTCCCGGCTGGTCATGCCGCCGGCTTCGGGGGTGCCGGTGCCGGGGGCGTGGGCGGGGTCGAGTACGTCGATGTCGACAGAGAGATACACGGGGCGGTCACCGAGCCTGGCGAGCATCCGCTCGATTGCGCGGGCGAGCCCCTCGGTTTCGAACTCATGACTGGCGATGATCGCGAAACCCAGGCGTTCGTCGTCGCGGAGGTCGTCGCGGGAGTACAGCGGGCCGCGGATGCCCACGTGCATGCTGGCCTGCAGATCGATCAGGCCTTCCTCCGAGGCGCGCCGAAACGGCGTGCCGTGCGTGACCGGAGCCCCAAAATACGTGTCCCAGGTGTCGAGGTGGGCGTCGAAGTGCAGCACGGCGACGGGGCCATGGCGCTCAGCAACAACCCGAAGCAGGGGAAGTGCAATGGTGTGGTCGCCCCCGATGACGACAAGGCGTTTGCCGTCGGCCGACAGCTCGGAGGCTGCCTGCTGGATTTGGGCCACAGCCTCGGTGAGGTTGAACGGGTTTGCGGCGATGTCTCCGGCGTCGACGACCTGCTGAGTGGAGAACGGTTCGACGTCTTGCACGGGGTTATATGGACGGAGCAGTCGGGATGCCTCGCGCACGTGAGCTGGGCCGAAGCGGGCGCCCGGGCGGTAGCTCACCCCGCTGTCGAAGGGCACGCCCACAACGGCGATATCGGCCCGGCGAACATCCTCGAGCCGCGGCAGGCGGGCGAAGGTGGCGATTCCGGCGTAGCGCGGAGTCAGGCTGGCGTCCAGGGGGCCGATTGGCTGCTCATCGTTGGACATCAGCATCCTGCTTTCGTGTGAATCGGTATTTAGTTTTACTAATATGCAACAAAATTTGCTCTTTGTCCAACTATTCCGCGGACTCGCACCCTCGCCGCCGGCAAGCCGACCGAAAAGGCCACCAGTTACCTGCATCGACTGTTCGATCTGCTGAAAATATCGGGCGCAAGTCTCCCCGCGAATGGGACAGGTTCACTTTTTCTCTGGTGAATGGATTCGGTTGGGCCCAGGAAACACCCTGACAGGGCTTTGAGCGCGCGGTTCATATGTCACTTGGTCGCTGAAGGATGACCCGTGTCGCGACTGCAACGGCATGACCGGAGCCGACGCAAGGCCTCCCGAAACGGCAGAAACACCCACCGCGGATTGCTTGCGGTTAGCAGCTCCATCCACGCGACCAGTCAGGGCGTTCGGGAAATCGGAGGCCCTGTGTCGTTATGGAGCGGGGAATTCGGATACCATCACTGGGAATGTGACCTACCGCGTCACTGATCGACACCGTGGCTGGGCGGGCAAGTAGCCTTGCGGGGACGCTGCGGGATTTTCGCCCCGGCGAGAACGGATCGCGATGACGACGGGCACCTTCCGACGCAGTGCCTTCCGGTTGCGTACCGTGCGACCGAACCGGTGGTTGCGGCTTGCCTGGATCGTGCCTGCCGTGCTAGTTGCCCTGGTAGTTGTCGTGCTCGCGGCGAACGGGCTGCGCACTCTTCCGTGGGTGGGATCGTTCCTGCTGACGTACCCCGGAACCTCGACCCACCCGGTCGCCACCCCGATCGGAGTGCCGGCCTGGCTGGCCTGGCAGCACGGGCTCAACGCCTTCTTCATCCTGTTCGTCATTCGCACCGGCTGGCAGGTGCGCACGACCAAACGCCCGTCCATCTTCTGGACGCGCACCAACACCGGCTGGTTGCGCACCAGGAATCCGCCGATCCGCATCACCCTCGACCTGTGGCAGCACATCGTGTTCGACACGCTGTGGCTGGTGAACGGGATCGTGTTCTACGTTCTGTTGTTCGCGACCGGGCAATGGCTCAAAATTGTGCCCACTAGCTGGGACGTCTTTCCCAACGCCGTGTCTGCCGGCCTGCAATACGCCTCGCTGAACTGGCCGACCGACAACGGCTGGGCGTACTACAACGCCCTGCAACTGCTCAGTTACTTCACGGTCGTGTTCGTGGCAGCACCCATCGCGCTCGTCACCGGCCTGCGCATCTCTCCCGGATTCTCCGCCCGGTTTCGGCGATTTGATCGGGTCTTTCCCCTGCCCGTCGCACGCAAGCTGCACTTCGCGGCTCTCATCTTCTTCGTGGCATTTATTGTCGTGCACGTTCTGCTCGTGCTCACGACTGGTGCCCGCGCCAACCTCAACCACATGTATGCGGCACGCAGCGACACGGGCTGGCTCGGCGTCTGGATCTTCGTCGGCTCGATCCTGCTGACGGTTGCAGTCTGGGTCGGGGCGCGCCCGGTCGTGGTGCGCGCCATCGCCGCGCGCAGCGGGCGCATCATTCACCGCAAGCGCTAAACCGCAAGCTCTAGGCGGTCCGGGCCTCGGCCTCAAGAACGTCCCGGCTCAGCAGTGCGGCGCCGGCAACCGCAGCGGGCATCACGATGACCGCCGCGCCCGGAATCAGGAACAGCAGGTAGGTGAGTACGCCGAAACCGAGGCTGCGGGATCGGCGGGCGCGCAGCATCCGTCGTCGCTGGCTGAGGGTGAAGCCACGGGCGTCGAAGGCGAATCCGGTAAGTTCAAGCGCGAGGATCCAGCCGCCCAAAACGGCCCCGAGAACGAGCGCGAGCAGCTGACCGAGACCGGGAATCAGGCCGCAGATAAGCAGCAGCAGAGCGACCAATGCCGCGAGGGCGATGAGTCGCACTGCGTCACCGATCGACCATAGCAGGCCGCGCTTCGCTTCGACCGGCGCGTCGCCAAGGCTGGTCTCGACCGCGCGCCAGATGCGCTCGTAGAAGGGGTCGCCGACCAGCAGCGTCACGGCCACAAAGGTGTACGCGAGCAAGAGGATGCCGGCCGCCGCGACCGCAACGCCGGTCACGACCCGCATCCCCGTGCGCCACGGCTCATCCCACCCGCTCGCGAATGGACTGATAGCGACGGCAATCGTCTCGAGGTTGACCAGCAGCACCACGATCCCGGCCAGATAGACGAGGCCGACGATGAAGGCGGGCAGGGCGCCGAGCAGCATCAGGCGGGGCGAGGTAATCCACATTCTGAGGCCGCGACCGAGAAATGCGGCTCCGGCGAGCAACTCGCTCCTGGCGGGTGGACGGTTCATAGGTGTGGGCGTGGTTGAAGGCGGCACCCCCACACCCTAACCCGCCGCCGTGAAAGCCAGGCGGATCCCCGCGGGGACCCGCCTGGCTTAGGCCAGCTGCGGAAACCCGAGGTCGATCTCGGAGCTGGCCGGGTCAGGCCAGCGGGACGTGACTACCTTGCCCCTGGTATAAAAACGGATGCTGTCTGGCCCGTACATATGCGCGTCGCCGAACAGCGAGTTCTTCCAGCCGCCGAAGGAGAACGAACCGACCGGCACCGGGATGGGCACGTTGATGCCGACCATTCCGGCTTCGATCTCGAACTCGAACTGCCGGGCAGCCCCGCCGTCGCGCGTGAACAGGGCGACGCCGTTGCCGAACTCGTGCTCGTTGACGAGCGTAACGGCCTCGTCGAAGGTGTCAACGCGCACGACCGAGAGCACCGGGCCGAAGATCTCGTCGTCATAGACCTGCATTCCGGGGGTGACATGGTCGATCAGGCTGACGCCGAGAAAGAAGCCGTCGCTGTCGAAGTTCTGGGCGCGGCCGTCGACGACCATCGTGGCGCCGGCTGCCTCAGCACCGGCCAGGTAGGACGCGACCCGGTCGCGGTGTTCGCCGGTGATGAGCGGTCCCATTTGGGAGGCCGGGTCGGTCCCGGGGCCGACGGTGAGGGTCTTCATGCGCTTTTCGATCGCGGCGACGAGGTCGTCGGCGATGCCGCCGACGGCCACAAGCACGCTCACGGCCATGCAGCGCTCCCCGGCCGATCCGTACGCGGCGTTGATGGCGGCATCCGCTGCCATGTCGAGGTCGGCATCGGGCAACACGACCATGTGGTTCTTGGCCCCGCCGAGTGCCTGCACCCGCTTGCCGTTCTCGGCTGCCCGGCTGTAGATGGATTTCGCGATCGGAGTGGACCCGACAAAGCTGATCGCCCGGACTTCCGGGTTGTCGAGCAGCTCGTCGACGGCCTCCTTGTCCCCCTGCACGACGTTGAGCACCCCGGCGGGCAGCCCGGCTTCCGTGAAGATCTCGGCGATGAAAATAGCCGATGAGGGGTCTTTCTCGCTCGGCTTGAGCAGCACGGTGTTGCCGCAGGCGAGGGCGCTGCCGATCATCCAAAGCGGCACCATGGCTGGAAAGTTGAACGGGGTGACGCAGGCGACGACGCCGACGGGCTGGCGCACCGAGTGCACGTCGATCCCGTGCGAGACCTGCTGGGAGAAGTCGCCCTTGAGCATGTGGGCAAGCCCGGTCGCGAACTCGATGTTCTCGAGCCCGCGGGTGATCTCGCCGGCCGCGTCGGAGAGCACTTTGCCGTGCTCGCTCGTGAGAATCGCCGCGAGTTCACTGGTGCGCTCGGCGAGCAGCTCGCGCACCTTGAAGAAGATGGCGGTGCGCTTGGCCAGACTGCTGGCCCGCCACTCCGGCAGTGCCGCCCTGGCCGCCTCGATCGCCTCGACGACGACAGCGCGGGAGGCCAGGACCACCTGCTTCTCCTGCACGCCGGTTGCCGGGTTGAACACCGGGCCGAACCGTTCAGCCGACTCGACGCGCTGGCCGTTGATGTAGTGGGGAATCGTTTGCATGGGGGTGCTCTTTCTGGTGGACGACATGGTTCAGGCGCTCGGCTGCAGGCTGCCGTCGACGAGTTTGACGATCATTGAGCAGTCCTTGCCGCCCTCGCCCTCGTCGATCAGCCGCTGAAACAGCTCGGCAACGTGCTCGCCGATTTCGAGCGGGGTGTTGGTCGCACGGGCGGCCGCTATGGCGAGGCCGATGTCCTTGCTCGCGAGCGCGGTGGTGAATGTGGGGGCGAAATCCTGGTTGGACGCGGCCGTCGCGACGACATCCTTGATCGGATACCAGGTGCGCAGCGCCCAGCTGTCGCCAGAAGAAACGGATGCGATATCCCAGAACACCTGCTTGTCCAGTCCCAGCCGCTCGGCCAAAACGGCGCCCTCGGCGGTCGCGGCCAGGTTGATGAACAGCATCAGGTTGTTGCAGATCTTCGCGGCCTGACCGGTCGTTGCTGCCCCGGTGGGGATAATGTTAGCCGCCATCGGCTTGATAAACACGGTCGCGTCGGCCACCGCGCCGGCCTCGCCGCCGATCATGAAGGTCAGTGTTCCGGCCTTCGCACCGCTAATGCCGCCGGAGACCGGGGCATCGACGAACCGAGAGCCCGCCGCTGCTGCGGCATCGTGCAGCGCCTGGGCGGTCGCGATGTCGATGGTGGAGGAATCCACCAGCAGGGTTTTCGTGTCGGTGTTGGCCAGCACGCCGTCGGCGCCGAAATAGACCGAACGGGCATGCTCCCCCTTGGGCAGCATGGTGAAGACGACATCAGCCCCGGCCACGGCCTGGGCAATGCTGCCGACGGCGGTGACGCCCCCCGTCACTGCGGTGGCGACGGCATCCGGATTCAGATCGAACCCGCGTACCTCGTGGCCGGCGGCCACCATATTGGCTGACATGGGTCCACCCATGTTGCCCAGCCCGATCCAGGCGACTACTGACATGTGAAGCTCCTTTGCTTGTGTTCCTCCACCCTCGCAGCCGGATAGAGTGCAATCAAGGCAAAATTTCACAGGGGGTATGTGCGCAGATGCACAGACTCGAAGGGACCATTCCGTGAGTTCACACCAGCTTCCGAGCCCGAACGACCTGCTCGTACTGCTCACCGTGGCCCGGCTGGGCCGGTTCAACGCGGTCGCCGAGGCACTCGGCACCACCCACACGACGATTTCGCGGCGCATCCTCTCGCTCGATCGCGAACTGGGCGGTCGCACGCTCGAACGCAGCCCGCACGGCTGGGAGCTCACCGAGCTGGGGCGGCACGCGGTCAGCGCGGCCGAAGCGATCGAAGATCGGCTCGGCGCGCTCAGCACGGCGATCAGTCAGACAGATCCGCTTTCCGGGCTGCTGCGCATCAGCACGATCGACGGATTCGGGGCTGAGGTCGTCACGCCGGCGCTCGTGAAGCTGCAACAGAGTCACCCGCGCATCAACATTGAGATGTTCAGCGCCACCCGCAAGGTGAGCCAGAACCGGTCGGGGGTCGACCTGGAAATCGTGGCGGGGCGCAACGACGTCAACAATGCACAGGCGGTTTTTCTCACCAACTACTTTCTGCGGCTGTACGCGAGCCGCGGCTACCTGCTCGCCCGCGGTGTTCCCGCGTCGCTCGACGATATTCCGTCGCACGGTTTTGTGTCCTACGTCGAGAGCGCACTGCTCGTCACCGACCTCGGCTACCGGTCCTCTGAGCTGCCCGAACCCGCCACGACCTTTCAGGCGACCAGCCTGTTCGCGCAGCTGGAGGCAGTGCAGGCCGGCGCCGGGATCGGCCTGCTGCCCAATTTTCTCGTACACGACCGGCCCGAATTCGTGCCCGTCCTGCGCGACGATTTTCAGCGTCAGCTGCCGATTTGGGCCGTGGTGCGGGCCGAATCGCTGCGCTCCCCGGTGGTGCGCGCCGCGATCGAGGCCATCACGCTCGAGATCGCGGGTCGACCGGCGGCCTTCACCGACTGACCGGGCGAGCGGATGTTCGTCACTCGCGCAGCGAGATGGCCCGATCGACGAGATCGGGCCATCGCTTCGTTCCGCCGAGCTAGCGGCGACCGGCCCCAGCCAAATCGGCGGCGGCGCGATCGGCCGATTCGGCGGCATCCGCTGCATCAATGTCGTGCAGCGAAAGGCCGCGCGTCTCCTTGAGGGTCAGCACAACGAGGGCCGTCAGGAGGCAGGCTGCCGCGAGGTAGATGGCCACCGGCACCGAGGAATCGAAGGCGGAGAGCAGGCTCACGGCGATGATCGGGGCGATCGAGCCCGCGACGACCGAGGTGACCTGGTAGCCGAGCGAGACACCGGAGTAGCGCATGCGGGTGGGGAACATCTCCGCCATAATGGCGGGCTGGCCGGCATACATGAGGGCGTGGAACAGCAGACCCAACATAATCGCGACAATGATGATGAAGTCGTTCGCGGTATCCATCATGGGGAAGGCGAAGAAGCCCCAGGTGCCGGCGAGGACGGCACCGAGGAAGTACACCGGGCGGCGGCCGACTCGGTCGGACAGGTGGCCGACGAGCGGAATGACACTGAAGTGCAGGGCGTGGGCGAGGAGTAGAAGCAGCAGTACCCGCGAGGTGTCCATCTCGACGATGATCTTCAAGTAGGTGATCGAGAACACCACCACCAGGTAATAGAGGATGTTCTCGGCGAAACGCAGGCCCATTGCGGTGAAGACGCCGCGCGGGTAGCGACGGAAGACCTCGACGATGCCGAAGCCCTTGTCGCCCCCCATGACCTCTTTCTGCGCCTTGAGAAAGATCGGCGCATCGCTGACCTTGGTGCGAATGTAATACCCGACCAGCACGATCACGGCGGAGAGCCAGAACGCGACGCGCCAGCCCCAGCTCAGGAAGGCCTCATCGGAGAGGGTCGAGGCGAGTACGAACAGCACGCCGGTGGCCAGTAGGTTTCCACCGGGCACACCGGCCTGGGGCCAGCTGGCCCAGAATCCGCGCGACTTCTCCGGGCTGTGCTCGGCGACGAGCAGAACAGCGCCGCCCCATTCGCCGCCGACCGCGAAGCCCTGAATGAAGCGCAGGAGCACGAGCAGAACGGGCGCGAGGTAGCCGATCTGCTGGAAGGTCGGCAGACAGCCCATCAGGAAGGTGGCGACGCCGACGAGTACGAGGCTGAACTGCAGCAGTCGTTTGCGGCCGAACTTGTCGCCGAAGTGTCCGAACACGATGCCGCCGATGGGGCGGGCCAGGAATCCGACCGCGTAGGTGGCGAAGGCGGCGATGATGCCCTCGAGCTCACTGCCCGCGTTGGGAAAGAACAGGGTGCCGAAAACCAGGGTTGCCGCGGAGGCGTAGAGAAAGAACTCGTACCATTCCACGACCGTGCCGGCCATGGAGGCTGCCACGACTTTTTTCAGTCCGGACGTCTGTACGTCCTGTCGGGAATTGGATCTGGTCCTGCTCATGGGAGTCCCCCTCGTGTCGTCATTGACACAACGTGCGTGCACGTCGTCTGGCTCGTCTCAGCTTGCGCTTCGCACTGCTGACTGTCAAAGGCGATTCGCGCAGGGGCGCCGTGCAGAAATGCACACGTGGTCTGAGGGAACGAACTCGGCAACGGTATTCTCAAAGGAACAAACAGTGAGGTGGGAACAACGGTGACGCACGCGCATCCGCTGCACGTCGACGTGGAGGTGCCGTGCCTGTGCTGCCTCGCGCCGCAGCCGTTTCACTTCACCTCGCTGAGCGATCAGGTGGTCTGCGCGCAGTGCGTGCACCACATTGGGGCCGAGAAGAGTGAGCGTCGCGACGCTGAGCACGTCAAGCTGTGGGCCGCTCGCTGGGCGGTTTCCGAGTCCGCGCACGAAGAATATATCGCCGAAACGGATGCTCTCCTCGTCGCCCGCGACATTGATCTGACCGCCCTGCGCGCCCAGGTCACCGAGCTCAGTGCCGTCGTGGAAGGTCAGTTTGCGGACGGGATCGACGGGGTGCGTGCCCTGCTGCAGAATGATCTGGTCAAGCGGGCCGAACGCAATACCGAGCTGGCCCGGCGCCAGATTGACTGGGCGATGGGCGGCCTCTGGCGCATCGCTGGGCTGCACCACGACGACCCGGCTCAGCCGGCGAAGTGCTCCTGCGGACGCACAGCCGGCAGCTGCGCGGAGAGCAGCGCAATCGACGCGCTGAGGCAGGCGCTCGGCGACTGGGAGAAGAAGAACGTGCTGCTGCTGCAGGGTGGCCGCCGGCATGGACTGCCGGCGGACCACCCAGCGGTGCTGAACCAGCGCATCCGCTGAACCAGCGTGCTGCGCTGTGCAGGTGCGCGGGCTAGTGCCCGATCGGAACCGGCGCGCCGAGCGGCGGACGCCGTACCAGGAATGCTGCCGGAATGGCGAACAGCGAGATGATCGCGCCGCACAGGAACGCCCCGCGAATACCGGCGGCCGTCGCCGACACCTCGTTGACGCCCTGCGCGATCAGCGCGGCCGACTGCGAGGTCATCACGGCGATGAACAGGGCTGTGCCCATGGCGCCGGCGAGCTGCTGGACCGTGCCGACGACCGCGCTGCCGTGGGAGTACAGGCTGGGCCCCAGGGAGCCGAGACCCGAGGTGAACAGCGGTGTGAACAGCAGGGACAGGCCGGCGCTCATGCCGATGTGGGCGACCATGAGCATCCACGGTTCGGTGGTCTCGCCCATCCTGGTCATCGCCCAGAACGCCGCGCTGACCAGGATCGACCCGGGCACCAGCAGGATGGTCGGGCCGCGACGGTCGTAGATACGGCCGACGAACGGCGCGAGCAGGCCCATGGTCAGCCCTCCTGGCAGCAGCAGCAGCCCGGTAGCGAGGGCGGTCATGCCGAGCACGTTCTGCATGTACAGCGGCAGCAGAATAATGGTGCCGAACAGGGCCAGCATGCTGATGCTGAGCATGGAGATCGACAGGGTGAACGTGCGCGAGGTGAACACGCGCAGGTCGAGCAGGGCACGATCGGTGCGCTGCAACTGCAGTTGGCGCAGCACGAACAGGGCCAGGGCAACCAGGCCGACGCCGAGCGGCAGCCAGCCGGCCATTGCTGTGCCGCCCAGGTTGCTCAGACCGTAGACGAACCCGCCAAAGCCGAAGGCCGAGAGGATGACCGAGAGCACGTCGATCGGAATCTGGCGCGGCGTGGTCACGTTCTGGATCCGTGAGGCGCCGAGGACGAGGGCGCCGATGGCGATCGGCAAGACCAGGATGAACATCCAGCGCCAGTCGAGCACGCTGAGGATGATGCCCGAGATGGTCGGGCCGATCGCCGGGGCGACCGAGATGACGATGGAAATGTTTCCCATGGTCTTGCCGCGGGAGCTGGGTGCGACGAGGGTCATCACGGTCGTCATGAGCAGGGGCATCATGATGGCCGTTCCGCTGGCCTGCACGATGCGGCCGAGCAGCAGCACCTCAAAGCCGGGAGCGAGCGCGGCGATCAGGGTGCCGGTGCTGAACAGGGTCATCGCGGCGATGAACACCGGGCGGGTGTTGAAACGCTGAATGAGAAAACCGGTGATCGGAATGACCACGGCCATCGTGAGCATGAACGCCGTGGTCAGCCACTGCGCGGCGGTCGCCGTGATGCTGAGGTCGTCCATGAGGTGCGGCAGGGCCACACCCATGATGGTCTCGTTCAGAATGACCACGAACGCCGAGACCAGCAGCAGCCGAATCACCAGCTGGTTGCGCTTGGCATCGGCATCGGGGCGGCGGTCCACCGTGGTTGTGGGCACGCTGGCTGTTGTGGTCATAACTGGTCCTGACAGTGGTACGAAAAGGATATGCATAAAACGACATGCGGAAATGAGCGGCGGCCGCCCCCGAGCCGGCTCGCTGTGTACGCCTCTAGGTGCAGCGTTTTGCAGGGTGTGAATTATTCCTGGGCACGCGAATTATCCACCGAGAACCGGATGAGGCGCGCGATTTAGGCCAGGCGGGGCTTGAGATAGGGCGCGGTGCGGCTGGTCGGGTGGGCCGCCACGGTCGCGGGGGTGCCGGCCGCGATGATTTGGCCACCCTGGTCGCCACCGGACGGGCCGAGGTCGATCACCCAGTCGGCGGCGGCGACCACGTCCATCTCGTGTTCAACCACGACGACGGTGTTGCCGGCGTCGACCAGGCGTCCGAGCTGCTGCAGGAGCAGCTCGACGTCGGCCGGATGCAGCCCGGTCGTCGGCTCGTCGAGCAGATAGAGGGTGTGGCCGCGGCGGGCGCGCTGCAGCTCGGTCGCGAGCTTGATGCGCTGGGCCTCGCCGCCGGAAAGCTCGGTGGCCGGCTGCCCGAGTCGCAGATAGCCCAGGCCCACCTCGCGCAGGGTTTCGAGGCTGCGCGCGGCGACGGGGATGTCTTCGAGAAAGTCGAGCGCGGCATCCACTGTCAGGCCGAGTACCTGGGCGATGTTCTTGCCGCGGTAGGTTACCGCGAGGGTCTCGGGGTTGTAGCGCGAACCCCCGCAGTCCGGGCAGGGCGCGTAGCTGCCCGGTAGAAAGAGCAGTCCGACCGCCACGAAACCCTCACCGAGGCAGGTCTCGCAGCGGCCGCCGGCCACGTTGAACGAGAACCGTGACGCGGTGAAGCCGCGCGCCCTGGCGTCGTCGGTGGCGGCAAAGGTGGCTCGCACGGCATCGAACAGGCCGGTATAGGTGGCGAGGTTGGAGCGCGGGGTGCGGCCGATCGGCTTCTGGTCAACCTGCACCAGGCGATCCACGGCTTCGAGGCCGGTGACCGCGGCGACCGGGCTCGAGTCGAACTCGACTTCGGTATCGGGGTCGCCCAGATCGAGCACCGGAACGTCGTCGGGGTCGGGGTGCAGGTGTCGACCGACGGCCTCGGCGAGCACCTGGCTGACCAGGGTGGATTTGCCCGAGCCACTGACGCCGGTGACGGCCGTCAAAACCCCGAGCGGAATCTGCGCATTGAGACCCTGCAGGTTGTGCCGGGTCACGTCGTGCAGGCCCAACCAGCCAAGCGGATGCCGCAGCTCGCCCCGCGCCACCGGTTCCCGGTCCGCAGCAAACAGGTAGCGCCGCGTGACCGAGGCGTCGACCTCGGCCAGCCCCGCGGTCGGCCCGCTGTAGAGCACCTCGCCGCCACCCTCGCCGGCCCGAGGACCGACGTCGACGACCCAATCGGCGCGTCCGACGACGTCCATATTGTGTTCGACCACGAAGACGGAGTTGCCCGAGAGCTTGAGCTGCTCGAGCACGAGCAGCAGCGGCTCGGCGTCGGCCGGGTGCAGACCGGCCGAGGGCTCGTCGAGCACGTAGATCACCCCGAACAGGCCAGAGCGCAGTTGGGTGGCGATGCGCAGCCGCTGCATCTCGCCCGGCGAGAGCGTGGGGGTCGAGCGGCCGAGGGCCAGATAGCCGAGGCCCAGTTCGAGCAGCACATCGATGCGGCGCAGCAGGTCCCCGGCCAGGGTGACGGCCACCTCTGACACAGAGTCGCCCGACACAATCGGCCGCAGAACATCGGCCAGAGCCGTCATCGGCAGGGCGTTGAGCTCGGCGATCGAGTGACCGGCCACGGTGACGGCGAGGGCTTCCGGCTTCAGGCCACTGCCACCGCAGTCGGGGCACGGGCCGGTATCGACGTAGCGCAACACCCGCTGCCGCACGTTCGGGCTCTTGCTGTCGGCGAGGGTGTGCAGTACGAAACTCTTGGCGCTCCAGAACCGGCCCTGGTAGGGCTTGGCGATGCGGTCGCGCTGCGGCACGACCTCGACCACCGGCTGTTCCTCGGTAAACAGAATCCAGTCCCGGTCGGCTCTGGACAGGTCCTGCCAGGGCAGGTCGATGTCGTAGCCGAGCACCGCGACGATGTCGCGCAGGTTCTTGCCCTGCCAGGCACCGGGCCAGGCCGCGATGGCGCCGTCGCGAATGCTGAGGGTGGGATCGAGCACCATCGATGCTTCACTGACCGTGTGCGCCATACCCAGACCGTGGCAGCGCGGGCAGGCACCCATCGCGGTGTTCGGCGAAAAGGAGTCGGATTCGAGGCGACCGGCAGCATCCGCTGGATATATGCCGGCACGGGAATACATCATGCGGAGCGAGTTAGACAGCGTGGTGACCGTGCCGACGCTCGAACGGGAACTCGGTGTACCGCGTCGTTGCTGCAGGGCGACCGCCGGGGGCAGGCCGGTGATCTCATCGACGTGCGGGGTATGCCCTTGTTGAATGAGCCGACGGGCGTAGGGCGCTACCGACTCAAAGAAACGGCGCTGAGCCTCGGCAAAGATGGTGCCGAAGGCGAGCGAGGATTTGCCAGAGCCCGAAACGCCGGTGAAGGCCACGATGGCGTCGCGGGGCACATCGACGCTCACATTGCGCAGGTTGTTCTCGCGGGCACCGCGCACCCGCACGAAACCCTCGGATTGATTTTCACTAAGCATCCGAGCAAGTGTAGTTCGCTCGATTGGGAACCGCGCGGCTCAGATCGAGGTGGCGTCCTCGACCTGACCGACGAGCTCTTCGATGATGTCCTCCAGAAAGAGCACACCGGTCACGGTGCCGTTGGCGTCGAAGGACGTCGCTACGTGCGCTCCGAGGCGTCGCATCGACGCGAGCGCGTCTTCCAGCTCGCTGTCACACGAGACGGATGCGAGACGTCGCAGCCGTTTGCTCGGTACCGGCTGGGTGAAGGTGTCGCCGCTGGTGAGATCCATGACGTCCTTGAGGTGCAGGTAGCCGGTCGGCTGATCGTCGTCGTCGGTGAGGATGTACCGCGAGAATCCGTGCTGGCTGACGGCCCGCTGAATGTCGGCCGGTGAGGCCGTGGAGGGCAGGCAGACCATCGATTCGATCGGCACCTGCACGTCGGACACCTTTTTCGCCGTGAACTCGAACGCGGCTGTGAGCGTGCCGGAGGCATCCTGCAGCATGCCCTCGCGGGTGGACTGCTCCACGATGCTGGCGACCTCGTCGAGGGTGAACGCGCTCGTCGCCTCGTTTTTGGGCTCGACCTTGTACAGGCGGAGCACGCCGTTGGCTAGCCAGTTCAGGCTGAAGATGATCGGGTTGAACACCCGAGCCACGAACACGAGTGGCGGCGCCAGAATGAGGGCGGCCTTTTCGGGAACGGAGAACGAGATGTTCTTCGGAATCATCTCGCCGAAGACAACGTGCAGAAAGGTCACCAGAATCAGCGCGAAGCTGAAGGCGATCGTGCTGATCATGCCCTCGGAGAGGCCGGTGCCCGCGAGCGGGTATTCGAGCAGACCGTGAATGGCCGGCTCGGAGACGTTCAGAATGAGCAGTGAACACACCGTGATACCCAGCTGGCTGGTGGCGAGCATGAGCGTGGCGTGTTCCATGGCCCACAGGGTGGTCTTGGCGGCCTTGCTGCCCTGGGCGGCGAGCGGTTCAATCTGGGAGCGCCGGGCGGAGATGACGGCGAATTCGGCGCCGACGAAGAACGCGTTCACCACCAACAGCACGACGAGCCAGATCAGTCCGGGCAGGTACGCGGTTAAATCGGCGCTACTCATGGATCAGGTCTTTCTGAATTTTATTGACGATGCGGTCGTGCGGGGTGGCGAGGCTCGGATCGGTCTCGGGGTCGACGGGCGTGTAGCGGACGCGGTGAACGCGTACGCCGTCGACGCGGTCGATGCGCAGCACGCCGCCCTCGATGGCGACCTCGTCACCGAGTTCGGGAATGCGATCGAGCTGATCGGCGAGGAATCCGCCGACCGTGTCGTAGTCGCCGTCGGTCGGCACGGTGACGCCGGCCCGGTCGAACAGCTCGTCGGGGCGCCAGGCCGCGTCGAACACGACCGACCGGCCGGAGCGGATGACGCCGGCCTTGGCCCGGTCATGCTCGTCTTCCAGCTCGCCGACGAGTTCTTCGACGAGGTCTTCGAGGGTGACGATGCCGGCGGTTCCGCCGTATTCATCGGCGACCACGGCAATCTGGAACCCCTGCTGGCGCAGAGCGGCGAGCAGGGAATCTACGCCCATGGTCTCGGGAACGCGTAGCGCGGGGGCCTTCAGGTCGGCAGCGGTCACCGTGGCCCGCTCACCTAGTGCAACGGCGAAGGCCTGTTTCACGTGCAATACGCCCACGATGTCGTCGGCGTTCCTGTCGATCACGGGGAACCGTGAGTAGCCGGTGCTGGTCGCAAGACGCACAACGGCCTCGGCCGTGTCGGTGACATGAACAGAGGCCATGCGTACCCGCGGCGTCATGACATCGGCAGCAGAATGGTCGGAGAACCGCAGGGTGCGGTGCAGCATGGCGGCGTGGTCGTCGTCCAGCACCCCCTCGAGGGCTGAGCGGCGCACCAGAAAGCTCAGCTCTTCGGCGCTACGGGCGCCGGAGAGTTCTTCTTTCGGCTCGATGCCGAACCGGCGAATGATCGCGTTGGCCGTGTTGTTGAACAGCAGAATGACGGGTTTGAACACGGTCGTGAACACGGTTTGGGCCGGCACGACGATTTTCGCGGTTGCCAACGGCACGGCGAGGGCGAAGTTCTTGGGAACGAGCTCGCCGATCACCATGGAGAACAGCGTCGCGAGCGAGATCGCGATGATCGTTCCCAGCAGTGGCACGATGCCGGCCGGTACGCCCGCACTCGTCAGCGGCCCGCTAAGCAGGGATCGGATGGCCGGTTCGAAGGTGAATCCGGTCAGCAGCGTGGTGAGGGTGATGCCCAGTTGGGCGCTCGACAGGTGCGTCGAGGTGATCTTGAGCGCCTTGATAGTCGGACCGAGTCGCTTTTCGCCGCGATCGCGGCGAGCTTCGAGCTCATTGCGGTCGAGCGTAACCAAGGCGAACTCGGAGGCTACGAAAATTCCGGTTCCGACGGTGAGTAGGAGTCCTACGCCCACCATGATCCACTCATACATGTTGTGCTCCTCCCAGATCGAGAGGCATGTCGGTGGTGGCGGGCGAGGGTTTATGCGAGGGAGGGTCTTCCATTGTGCTCATAAACCTACAGACGGATGCTGACAAAACGCCGGTTCGCCGCGTTTCGGCCGTGACCGGGCCCGGGTGCCGGGGTGGTCACCTCGGGCCCGGCCAACCGGGAATTCAACGCGACGAACACCCGCCGGCCAGCGAAACGGCGTAGTGGGCGATTAGCATCTCGGGTATATTCGGCGCGAGGAATATAACCCGGTCGCCCGTCGTGATACGTCAGCGGATGGCGGGGGCCAGCTCCTCGGCGGCCTGCGCGAACTCTAGGTAGCTGTAGCGCCGAGCGCCGTAAACGATCGCATCCTTGTTTGGGAATACTTCGGCGCTGCGCTGCAGAAATCGCATCGGTGTGTGCGGTGAATCGTTGGGCGAGCTGGTCTTGGTGTCAATCACGCGGGACTCCTGTGTCCGGAAAGATGCACCGAAGTGGGGCTAGTGGAATGCGCTGACCCCGGTGAGGTCACGTCCGATGAGCAGCGACTGGATGCTCTCGGTGCCCTCATAGGTGTGGATTGACTCGATGTCAGCGAGGTGCCGAATAACGTGGTTTTCGAGCAGGATGCCGTTGCCCCCGAGCATGTCGCGGGCCAGCGACGCGAGCGAGCGCGCCGCCCGGGTGTTGTGGAATTTGGCCAGGCTGGCCTGGATCGGGCGCAGCGTTCCGGCCGCGTCGAGTTCGGCCAGGCGCATGCAGTGCAACTGCATCGAGGTGAGTTCGGAAAGCATGAGAGTGAGCCGTTCCTGCACGATCTGAAAACCGGCGATCGGCTTGCCGAACTGTACCCGCTGCTGGGCATAGTTGAGGGCCGCTTCGAACACCGCGGTGGCGTGTCCGAGAGCTGACCAGGCCACACCGAGCCGGGTCGCGAACAGTACGACAGCGGTGTCCTTGAAGGTATGGGTGCCCGGCAGGACGGCGTCCAGCGGAATGCGCACGTCGGTCAGCGTGATGCGGGCCTGGTGCACGGCGCGCAGAGAGCCTTTGCCGAGCATCGTCTCGCCGTGATACCCGGGCAGGGACTGGTCGACCAGAAATCCGCGCACGTTGCCGTCATCGTCGCGGGCCCAGACCACGGTCACATCGCCGACCGAGCCATTGCCGATCCACTTCTTCTCGCCGTTGATCACCCACTCGTCACCGTCTCGGTGGGCGGTGGTCTCCAAGGCCACCGAATCCGAGCCGTGGTCCGGTTCGGTCAGGGCGAAGGCGCCGAGCTTCTCGGCCCGGGCGAGTGGCACCAGCCAGGTGGCTTTCTGCTCGTCGCTGCCGAACATGGCGATGCTGCGCAGGGCGAGCCCGCCCTGCACGGCCACAACGGTGCCCATCGAACCATCGCCGCGGGAGATTTCCATGTTGACCAGGCCCGCCGCGAGCGGAGACATGGGAGTGAGGCCCGGACCTTCGACGCCGTCCGTGAGCAGGTCAAGCTCGCCGAGGCGGCGAGCCAGGTGCAGCGGGTACTCCGCTTTGTCCCAGGCTTCGCTCAGCTCGTCGAGCGTCTCCACCGCAAAGGTACGTGCCCGGCCCCAGAAGGCCCGATCCGCCTCGGGAACATCGGCGAAGACGCCGTAATAGTCGGTGTCAAGCGGGGCGGACACATCGTAATCGGGCATCATTGCCTTTCGCAGCAGCGGGTGTGACTACAGTTCTACCTGACACTGAGTTTCAGGTCAAGTGACACTTAGTGTCAGATGCCGCCTGATTGGTACCGGCCCGCGATCGCCCGGGCGACGTCGTCGGGCAGGGCGGAGGCCGGAAACACCGCGACCAGCAGCTCGCTGACCGGGGTGGCCGCGGCCACGCCTCCGGGGGCAAAGCGAGTGCGTACCGCCTGCAGGTGGGCGGCCAGTCCTGCCGAATCCAGCATCCGTTCTGTTCCGGCAGCGCGAATCATGCGGCGCAGCTCATAATTGTGCGTGGCCGTCACTGCCGCAGCGAATTGAATGGCCAGCACCGGGTCGACCTGCGGCAGCCGTCGCCGCAGATAGGCCGAGAAGGTCTTCTCGTAGCGCGACACCATGACCGTTTCCCGGTCGCGCAGAACGGATGTCTGGCGCACCACCCGGTCGCGCACCCGCACGACCTCGAGGCGCTCCCGAAATCGCTCGAACACGAGCGCGGCAGCGTCGCACACGGCCAGCCACGGGTCATCGTGTTCGCGGGTGAAATACTCGCCGATCTGCTCGAGCAGCTCATCATGATCGGCGAAGATCACGTCGTCCTTCGACCGGAACTGTCGAAAAAAGGTGCTGCGGGACACCCCGGCGGCGGCGGCGATCTGAGCCGCGCTGGTGGCCTCGTATCCCTGGGTGTGGAACAGGCCGACGGCGATGTCGGCGACGGCGACGCGGCTGCGGGCATCCGCTGGTCGCGAACTGGAAACCGGGGTGAGGGTGGCTGGTGCAGACGGATCAGACATGGTCTGGCGAAATTAGCACGGAACGGTGGCCGGCCGTCGCGCCGCCCTGCCCGCCAAAGGAATGCGACCGGGTCCGGGCCCGGTCGCTGGGCCCATGTTCTATCGTGGGCCCACTTGCCGGGCCCGGGCCCGGAAAGTGAAGGGGCGGGCCGGGGCAGATTGCGGCTCGGGTGGATGTACCGGCGAATGCACAAGGTTTCCATAAGGCCCGCGAAGCACGCTTGCACCATTCGCTCACCCTGAGGAGATAGGTGTGTCATGAGCAGGTTCGAAGGTAAGGGAATCGTCCGCAGCAACAGCAATTCCTCCGGAATGCGAGGTAGTCCACCTTCCCAGGACAGTGGAAGATCCAAGCGAGTCTTCGGCAAGCCCATGCGCATCCTCGCCGCCGGCATGGCGGCCGTACTCTACGCCGGACTCGGCCTGACGGCCGCACTCCCCGCGCAGGCGGTCGTTGCCCCAGTCGGTCAGGGCTTCGCCGTCACGGTTTCTGACCTCGCCTACATTCTCAAGCAGATCAAGATCGCCGAAGCCCACGTCGCCAACACCACCTCGGCTACCGGCCCGTGCGGCGCCCTGGTCGGAACGGGCGCCAACCAGATCGCTAGCCCGCTGCTCTCGCTCGGACTGCGCACCGTCGACGGTTCCTGCAACAACCTGCAGCCCGGCCAGGACCAGTTCGGCGCCGCCGACCAGGTCTTCCCGCGCCTGGCGACGCCGGTCTTCTCCGCAGCGGATGTCACTCCCTCCGGCTTCGGACCGCCGAACCCGACCTCCTACGCCCAGAAAAAGGGCCTCGTCTTCGACTCGGAGCCGCGCACGGTCAGCAATTTGATCGTCGATCAGACCTCGACCAACCCGGCCGCCATCGCTGCCGCCGGAAACCCGGTGCGGACCCAGGGCAATGAGGGCGTTGTGGCCTGCACGACCGACCCGAGCCCGGACGTGCCGTTCGGCGTTCCGGCCGGCTGTATCCCCTCCCACGAGACGCTGTTCATGCCGAATGTGACGACCGACGTCGGCCTCTCGCCGCCATACAACTCCTTGTTCACCTTGTTCGGCCAGTTCTTCGACCATGGCATTGACCAGACAGTCAAGGGCGGCGGCACCGTCTTCGTGCCCTTGCAGGCCGATGAC
Organism: Cryobacterium sp. TMS1-20-1; assembly: GCF_004402355.1. Taxonomy (NCBI): domain Bacteria; kingdom Bacillati; phylum Actinomycetota; class Actinomycetes; order Micrococcales; family Microbacteriaceae; genus Cryobacterium; species Cryobacterium sp. TMS1-20-1. The sequence goes on from NZ_SOGF01000047.1 coordinate 23,029, forward strand.
CCGCTGGTCGCCGGGCCGGACCACGTGTTCGGCAACGCTGACGACCTCGACCCGAACCTGCGCTTTATGGTGCTGACCCGCGGCCAGAACCAGCCCGGAGCCGATGGCGTCGCGGGCGATAACCCGTCCACCCCGGCCGATGAGAGCGCCGACGACATTCGGGATGCCCTCAACACCAACTCGCCTTGGATCGACCAGAGCCAGACCTACTCCTCGCACGCCTCGCACCAAGTATTTCTGCGCGAGTACGTCACCGAGGGAAATCGACCGGTTGCCACCGGCAAGCTGCTCGGCGGACCGGCCGGACCCACAGCTGGCGGTATGGCCACCTGGGCGACCGCCAAGGCCCAGGCCGCGAACGTGCTCGGACTCCTGCTCGTCGACCAGAACGTCACCAACATTCCGATGTTGGCAGTGGATGCCTACGGCAAGTTCATCCCGGGACCGCTGCGCGGAATGCCGCAGTATGCCACCGCGACCGGCCTGGTCGAGGGTGACCCGGCGAACCCCGTGGCCGTTCCGAGCAACGTGCTGTACTTCAACACCCCGTTCCTCACCGACATCGCGCACAACGCGGAGCCGAAAGCCGGACTGACCCCGGACGGTAACTCGACTGCATCCGCTGACTTCGCCAGCCAGCCGGCCGGAACCTACGACGATGAAATGCTCAACGCGCACTTCATCGCCGGAGACGGTCGCGTCAACGAGAACATCGGCCTGACCGCCATTCACCAGGTCTTCCACTCGGAGCACGACCGTCTGGTGGACGATATCGAGAACACCCTGACCAACGACACTTCTGCCAAGGGTGTTGCGGCCCTGGCCGAGTGGAAGTTGGCCAGTGGGGCCGCCGGCTGGAACGGCGAGCGTCTGTTTCAGGCTGCTCGATTCATCACCGAGATGGAATACCAGCACCTCGTGTTCGAGGAATTCGCGCGCAAGGTGCAGCCGGGAATTAACCCGTTCGAACCGTTCGCGTTCACGCAGACCGAGATCAACCCCGCGGTCAAGGCGGAGTTCGCTCACGCCGTGTACCGCTTCGGGCACTCCATGTTGACCGAGACGATCTCGCGTACGAACGAGGGCAAGCCCGGCGCCGACGGCGAGTTCGGCACGAGTGACGACGTTCAGGGCAGCCTGAACGACATCTCCCTGCTCGAGGGGTTCCTCAACCCGCCTTCGTATACCGACGGTGGGCCCGATGGTCAGCTGACCTCCGAGGAGGCAGCCGGCAGCATCATCATGGGTATGAGCGACCAGGTTGGTAACGAACTCGACGAGTTCGTCACGGATACGCTGCGCAACGACCTGCTCGGCTTGCCGCTCGACCTGGCAGCGATCAACATGACTCGTGCGCGTTCTGAGGGCGTGCCGCGGTTGAACGTGTTCCGCCGCGACCTGTTCAACAAGACCAACGACGGGGCGCTCAAGCCCTACACGAACTGGATCGACTTCGGGGAGAACCTCAAGCACCCGGAATCGCTGATCAACTTCGTGGCCGCCTACGGTCAGTACCCCACCATCACGGGCGCGACCACGCTCGACGGCAAGCGTGACGCCGCACGACTGATCGTGAGCCCGGACGCCCTGGCCGGGGAGTTCTCTCCGGATGGCGCCATGGACTTCATGAACAGCACGGGAGCGTGGGCCAACTCGGGCACGCACTCGATCACCGGTCTCGACGAGGTCGACCTCTGGGTCGGCGGACTCGCAGAGATGACCACGCCGTTCGGTGGCCTGCTCGGCACGACGTTCAACTACGTGTTCGAGAACCAGATGACCGACCTGCAAAACGGTGACCGGCTGTACTACCTGGCCCGCACGCCCGGCATGAACCTGCGCACCCAGCTGGAGGGCAACTCGTTTGCCGAATTGATGATGCGCAACACGAACGCGCATTCGCTCAAAGCGGATCCCTTCGCCACGGCCGACTGCAAGTTCGAGCTGAAGAACCTGGCTGGAACCGTCGCAGGCTTCGCGGCTTCGGGCAACACCGTCGCCAACGACCCGCAGTCCGAGTGTGACGAGACAGCGCTGCTGATTCGCATGCCCGACGGCACGATCAAGTACCGTGCCCGCAACACGGTCGACCCGACCGGCATCAACGGCCAGGCGGTCTACAACGGCACCGCCCAGGTGGATCGGGTATTCGGCGGCAACGACAACGACACCTTTTGGGGTGGCCTCGGCAACGACGTCATCGAGGGTGGTGGCGGAGCCGACGTGGCTCTCGGCGGTGAAGGTGACGACATCATCACCGACCTTGCCGGAGACGACGTGCCCAAGGGTGGCCCCGGCAACGACGCGATCGACGCCGGTCCCGGACTCGACATCATCATGGGTGGCGAGGGCAAGGACTTCACCAACGGTGGAGCCAATGCCAACGAAACCTTCGGCGGCGCCGACGACGACTTCATCATTCTCGGTGAAAGCCTCGACGCGGCCTTCGGTGACGGTGGCGACGACTGGGAAGAGGGCGGCAACCAACCCGACCTCATGATCGGAGACAGTAGCAATCTGTTCTTCCTGGACGACTCACAGAAGCCCGGTCACGACTTCATGATCGGCCAGGGCGGCGATGACGACTACGACATGGAGGGTGGCGACGACATTGGCGTTGCCGGTCCGGGAATCGAAAAGAACGCTGGCGGGTCCGGCTACGACTGGTCGACCGGCCAGGGTGACCCGCAGGCGCAGGACGCCGATCTGGCCCTGCCGATCGCGCCCCTCGACATTCTGCAGGTCGGTGTGCGCGACAAGTTCAATGAAGTCGAGGCACTTTCCGGCTGGAAGCTGAATGACATCCTGCGTGGTGACGACCTTGTTCCCAGTGCTGTGGGTGGCGGCGGCTTCATCGGCTGTGACGTTCTGGACCAGGCCGGAGTTGACCGCATTGCGGGCTTCGACGCGCTGATTCCGGAATTCACGACCACGCTGGCATCCGTTGTCGCACTGTCGGCACAGGGTGACTGCCCGATCCTGACCGGCCCGAACGTCTGGGGCGCCGGCAACGTGCTCCTCGGCGGCGGCGGCAGCGACCTGATCGAGGGACGAGGAGCCGACGACATCATCGACGGTGACGCGTACCTCAGCCTTCGACTGAGCGTGCGGACCAACCCGAACGATCCGGCGACGGAGATCGGCAGTGCCAGCATCAACGGCACGAACCAGAGTGCCATGACCAGCCAGTACCTGTCTGACGGCGCCGGTGGACTCACCGGACCGACCCTGCAGGAGGCTGTCTTCGCCGGCGCGGTCAACCCGGGCAACATCGTGGCTGTCCGCGAGATCCTCTACGGAACGGGTGGTATCGACAGCGCGCAGTTCTCTGGTCTGACCAGCGACTACGAGGTGACGACGACCGGCGGCGACGGCACTCTCGGTTCTGCGGGCTCGGTCACCACGGTGATCGACAACCGCGGCACCGACGGTACAGACACCCTGCGCAACATCGAGCGCCTGCAGTTCAGCGACACCGTGGCTCCGGGAACCCCGACCATCGGTGCGGCCATTGCCGGCAACGGGCAGGCAACCGTGGACTGGACCGCGTCGCCGACCGGCATCGCCACCAGCTTCTCGGTGAGGGTGCTCGACTCGTTCGGAGACCAATTCGGTGCACTCCGCACCGCAGCCGGAACCGCGTTCAACCTGGTGGTCACCGGGCTGGACAACGGCTCCAGCTACACCTTCCAGGTATCGGCGACCAACGCGGAGGGGACGAGCGCATTCTCGGCACAGTCCAACGCGGTGACTCCGTCGGCACCGGTGGTCGCGGGAGCTCCGACGATCGGAACCCCGGTCGCCGGTGACGCCCAGGTGAGCGTGAACTGGACGGCCCCGACGCCGGTGGCCAACCAGGCGACAATCACGGGCTACCGGGTTCGCACCTACGAAGGAACGAGCGCCACGGTGTTCCGAACCTCGCTGGTCGCTGACGTCTCTACCGTCACGATTACCGCTCTGACCAACGGAACCGGGTACACCTTCGACGTGGCCGCGATCAACGCGGTCGGCACCGGAGCGGCCTCGGCCCGGTCAGTGGTAGTCACCCCGACCGCCCCGGTGGTGCAGGTGGTCGCTGGAGCTCCCGTGATCGGAACCCCGGTTGCCGGTAACGCATCGGCGACAGTGAACTGGGCCGCCCCGGAACCGGTGGCCAACCAGGCACCGATCACGGGCTACCGGGTGCGCACCTTCGTCGGAACGGGAGCAACGGCTGCTGCCACCGCGACGGTGGCCAACGTCACCAGCACGGTGATCGGGTCGCTGACGAACCGTACCGGGTACACCTTCGATGTCTCCGCGATCAACGCGGTCGGCATCGGAGCGGCATCCGCTCGTTCGGTTGCGGTCACGCCGCGCACGGAGTTCGTGCTCCCGACGGTGATCGCACGCACGCCGGCGTCCGGTGCTCGCTCGGTCAGCCAGACCGGCAATCTGACGGCGACGTTCAGTGAACCTGTTGCCGGGGTCAGCGGAACGACGTTCGTGCTGCGGCTCGGGACGACGGTGATCGCAGCTGCGGTCAGCTACAACGCCACGACTCGAGTCGCGACGTTGAACCCGAGTGCGACTTTGCTCGCCGACCGCAGCTACACGGCTACTCTGTCGGGCATTCGGGACGCGGCGGGAAATACGATGGTGGCCAGTTCCTGGTCATTCATCACCGGTCCGGCTCCGAGGATCACCACGAGAACTCCCGCTTCGGGAGCCACCGGGGTGCGCCGGAACGCCAACGTGCTCGCGACCTTCAGCGAAGACATCACCGGAGTCAGCGCGACCACGGTTCAGATCACCCGGGTCTCCACCGGCGCGGTCGTCACCACCTCGTCGGCGTTCAACGCCACCACCAACGTGTTGACGATCAACCCCTCGGTGACCCTGACCTCCAATGTTCAATACCGGGTGACCATCATCGGTGGCACCGCGAGCGTTCGAGATCTGATCGGGAACCCGTTCGTGACGAGCACCTGGACGTTCACGACCGGCGCCCTGCTCTAGGAAATACCTGATCCGCTTCACCCGGCCGGCGACTGAATCCAGTCGCCGGCCGGTCCCACCACTACAGCTGAACAGCACAAAGCCTTGAGGAGAGAAATGACATCACGCAGGGAAGTTCTCCAGCTCGGCGCCTTCGGTGCGCTTGGTCTGGCCAGCATGGAAGGGAATGACAATGACGTTCCGACCGTGCCGCTGCCCACTCAAAGCCAGCTCGCCCCCGCGAACATGCCGGTGCCCTACGCCGGCGTCTTTCGCCGCCCGCCGGTGCTGGCCCCGTACCAAACCGGTTTCGACGAGGGTGACCCCGACCGCCCATTCGCCCGGTACGCACTCACCCAAAAACTTGGCCAGGCGCAGTTTGTGCCGGGCCTGTCGACCACGATCGCCGGCTACAACGGCATTTTCCCAGGGCCGACCATTCGGGCTAGGCAGGGCACCCGGTGCGAGGTGCGCATTCGCAACGCACTGCCGGCCAAAGGCCTGCTGCATCCCAGCGCCTTCCGCACCGTGACCCACCTGCACGGCTCGGCGTCGCTGCCGCAGTACGACGGCTATGCGAACGACTCGACGGCGCCCGGCAACGTCAAGACCTACCGATATCCGAATTGGCAGAATGCCCGCACTTTGTGGTACCACGACCATAATCAGCACCTCACCGCCCAGAACGTCTATTCGGGACTGGCCGCGTTCTATCCCCTGACCGACAGCTATGAGAGTGCGCAACTCCCCCAGGGGGAGTTCGACGTACCGCTGATGATCTCCGACGCCATGTTCAACGCCGACGGATCGCTTGGATACAACGACCGGCTACACAGCGGCCTCTACGGCGACATCATCCTGGTCAACGGGGTGCCGTGGCCGACCATGAAGGTCAAGCCACGCATCTACCGCTTTCGCGTGCTGGTCGCCTCCATTTCGCGGTCCTATCGCCCAACTTTGTCGACCGGCGACCCGGTCTACATCGTCGCGACTGATGGCGGGATGGTACCCATCGTGCAGCCCGTCGCCTCCTGGCGCCACGGCACGGCAGAGCGGTACGAGATCCTGATCGACTTTCGCAAGTATCGGGTCGGGCAAAAGATCGGCCTGCTGAATCTGAGCAATAAAAACAACGCCAACTTCGTGAATACCAACAAGATCATGCGGTTCGAGGTCGTTGCCGATTCCGGTTCCAGCCTGGGCAGTATCTCGGCGATTCCAGCGACGCTGGATGACGGCGGCTCTGTCAACCCGCACCAGGGCGGGATCGCCACGATGAGCCTCACCCCTGCCATGGCCAAAGTCAAACGCAGCCTCAAGGTGGAGAAGGTGAATGGCGTCTGGAAGATCAATGGCACGACTTGGGACGACGTCGTGGCCTCCCGCTTCACCCAGTTGTTCGCGAACCCGCAGCCTTACGACGTCGAGCAGTGGACCATCACCAACGGCTCCGGCGGCTGGTTCCACCCGGTGCACATTCACCTGATCGATGCCAAGATCGTCGGCCGAAACACCAACGGCGGCAAGCCGTTCGTCTGGGAAAATGGGCCGAAGGACGTCTTCTACGTCGGCGAGAACGAGTCGATCACGGTACTCATGCAGTTCGACACCGGGCCGGAGGCCGGCGGCCGCTACATGATTCACTGCCACAACCTGGTGCACGAGGACCATGACATGATGGTGCAATTCGCGGTGGGAGACTCCCGGGTGAACGACCCGATCTACTCCGATCCCGCCTATTGGGACACGATGCCGATGAATGCCTACCCGCCGGTGTACCTGCCGGGGCTGCCAGCCGGCACCTGATGGTTCACGCGACCCGTCCGACCTCGGCGGTGCGGCTTCTCGCTCTGCTCAGCGCTGGTTTACTGGCGGCTGGAGTGCTGAGTGGCTGCACCGCTTGGGCCTCCGCCCCGCCTGGCATGACCAGCACCTCGACTACGCCAGCCGCGGCATCCGCTTCACGCAGCGAAATTGGCAATGGCCGACCCCTGGTCAACTACGACGGACCACTGGTGCAACGCCGGGTCGTACTCGCGATACATACGAGAGCGGATGCCGATCTGCCCACGTTGCGCGCCGGCGTGGACCAGCGTGCCGACGGTGCCAACCTCAGGCTCGCCGATATTCCCCCCGATGTGTTGCCGGCCGGGGTGCTGGAGCAGGCCGTGCCCCAGCTGACCCTGCTGCTGCCGGCGGGGTCGACCGAAGACGACGCGCGCGGCCTTATCGATGCATCGACGGCCACCCAACCCGCGCAGTACTTCGTGCTGACCGTTCTGGTGCACGATCTCGTCTTCGAGGTGGACGCGACCGACCCGGGGGCGTTGGCCGATGCTATTGCGCGTGAAGGCATCCTCTCTGATGCTCTGGGAAACTACGAGACCACGGCTGGCACCGACACCTTGGGCGTGAGCTACCTCGGGACACTATTGGGCGACGAAATGGTGGATTCCGTGCGCAGCGCGATGGCACGCCCGGCCGGCACCACACCCCGGCGGGTGGCTGTCCTGGCCGGCACGCCCGGCGGGACGGGCGTTGACGTCGCCGCCGAACCGATCCCACAGCCGGTGGTCTTGGCTGGCGGAACCGCGCATGAGGTGGTGAGCGATGCGCCGGTGGCCGAGGCCGAGGTTGACTCGACACCGGTGGGACCGTGGCTGGCCTACTGGATCGGACTCGCGGTGGTGCTGGGCGTGACGGTGCTGTTCGCCGGTTGGAGTCTGGTGCGGCGCAAGCCTCGGGCTAGCGCGTTCGAACCGGAACGACCCGATCCAGAGTCGCCATGACGGAAGTGCCGCCGCCCACCCAGGAGCGCACCTCGAGGGTACCGCCGGCGACCTCGATGGTGTCGCGCATGATGCGCAGACCCATGTGATTCTCGGGTGCGTCCGCGGCCATGTCGAAGCCGCAGCCGTTGTCATGGATGAGCAGGATGGTGCGATCGGTATCTTGCATGAGCGTCAGCTCGACGGTGCCGGCCTTGGCATGTTTCACGGTGTTGGCGAGCACCTCGCGGGCCACCCGATAGAACATCGCCGAGCGGTCCCGGTCGAGATCACAGTCGGGGGGAATATGCAGTTTGACCTCGATGTCGTGCTCGAGCAGCGGGGCGGCCAGCCGGGTGAGGGCGGCCGGCAGTCCGAGTTCGGCCAGATCGGGTGGGTAGAGCTCGGTCGTCATAGCGCGCAGGGTGCGCACGTTCTTTTGCAGGATGGCCTTGGCCTGGCCGAAGAGCGCCCGATTCTCGGGGGTGGAATGCATTTCCTCGGCTTCGAGGGCGTAGGACAGGCCGGCCAGATCTTGAATGACTTCGTCGTGCAGATCACGGGCAATGCGCTGGCGTTCCAGGTCGGAGGCGTCGATCGCGTGCTGCAGGAGGCGGCGTTTCGTTGACTGGTGACCCTGGATGCGCCGGGCCAGCTGGATCGCCGGCACGAGCTGGGCCATTTGAAGGGCTCCAAGGGACAGCAGGAAGGTGGGAATCAGCCCGACCACGAGTGCGTTTTGCTCGTCACGGACCCCGTCGTCATTGAAGTACGCCTCCAAAATTACGACCTGACCGTTGGCCGCCGTGGTGCGCACGTGCACCTCGACCAATTCGCCGGCCTGGGACTCGTGCACGTCGTCGGCGCCGTCCTGCACGCCGAGGTTTGCATGCCCCTTGCCTCCGGCCAGGAGTTCAGGGGCAAAGCTCGGCAGGTCGAAGACCTGGCCGATCAGGGACGGAAGGTCGGAGTACACGATTCGCCCCCCGGAGTCCCAGACCTTGATGCGCACAATCGATCCGTCGGAGATGCGGGGAGCCAGGCGGTCGTCCAGTTGACGGGTCGATCCGGGCAACCCCGCGAGGAGGTCGTCGGTAATGAGCGGTCCGATGGAATAGTCGGCGAGGCGTTGAGCCTGTTGGATGGCGTTGTCCATGGCGTTGCTCTTGGATTCAGCGCGGACCCAGAGTGCGGCCGGTACGGCGATGATCATCATGGCGATGACGCCGACGGTGATGAACCGGCCCACCGCCGAGCGCACCTCGGAACGTTCGTCCGACCGGGTTCGGTCGAGGCGGCTGGGCTTCGCCGCCGAGTTAGACATGCTGGGCGGGAACCAAACCCAGGCGAGTGGCGATCACGACGGCTTCGAGCTGGGAGTGTGCGCCAAGCTTGCCGAGGATGGACTTGACGTAACCCCGGCAGGTGTTCTCCGAGATGCCGAGGGTCTTGGCGTTGGCCCGCACGTCGGAACCCTCCCCCATGAGGCGGAGCACCGCGAGCTCGCGCTTGGTCAGCTCGGGAAACGGAACCTCCTCGTTGTGCTGTCGGCGTCGGGCGCTGAGCAGGCCCACGAGCGACGGATGCACAATGAAACCGCCAATCCGAGCATGGCGGAGCGTGTCGAGCACCGTGGCGAGCGAACCATCCTTGGGCAGGAAGGCGCAGACGCCGATCGCCGCGGCCTGTTCGAGGGCCTCGAGGGCCGGGTCGCCGGTGAGGATCACGATGCGGGTCTGCGGGGCGCGGGCCAGAATAGCGGCGGCCGCGACGAGCCCGCTGCCGTCGGGCAGGTGGTAGTCCATGACGACAACGTCGGGGACCAGCTCCAGACATGCGGCGATGCCGCTTGCGACGTTGTTGGCTGAGCCAACGCTGCACAGGTCGGGCTCGCGGTTAAGGGAACCGGTGAGCAACTCGGCAAAGGTCGTGTGGTCGTCGACGATGAGAATGCGAATCTGTGCAATGGCGGGCGAGTAAAGCGCCGTCCCCTGAATGCTGGGTTCAAGGGGGGACATCTGCGTGGTCATCTGCGGCGACCTCTCTGCCCTGTCGCGAGCTGCGTTAGCTCCATAAACCAAACCAGTGTCTGCAGAACATGAGATTTTGTCGAGTCCTGTTGTTTTTGTCCCCCATATGGTATGACTCGGGAATCAGGCGCGAGCGACGGCGCGGCGCAGGAATGAGGTGATGACATCAGTGGCCTCTCGGAGGGAATCCGCGACCGGCTCTGGTCGCGGAAGTGTGCTCGGTCGGGGGCGCGAATCGGGTGCTGGCACTCCCAGCTGTTCGTGCAGCACGAGAAAGGCCGAGAGCACGTCGGCAAGGTCACCGTCTTCGGCGGCCGTCGCGTGCAGCAGACGCAGCTGGGCTGAGCGCAGAATCTGGCCGGGTGCGCAGCCCAGTTCGCTCTGCATGGCATGGCGGCACCGGTCATAGGCCTGCAGGCCCTGGGCGTGGCGTCCGGCAGCCTCCAGCCCGAGGATGAGGGCCGTCCAGGCTCGTTCATTGAGCGGGTCATCGGCAATCGCGAGGGTGGCGAGATCGACGGAATCGTCGATCCGGTGCAGGGCAGCGGCGGTTTCGGACGCCAGAACGCGGGCTGCGGTCAGCCGGGACGCGTGCAGGTCACGTGCCTCCGATGCCCACGCTGCGACCAGTTCATCGCAGAGCAGTGGGGCTTCGGCGAGGTCGAGGGCGCGAAGTAAGAAGGGGTAAGCCAGCTCGGGATTGGTTTTCTGGGCTCGTTGCAGCAGATGGTCGAACTGGTCAAGGTCGACATCGACCAGGTCGCGGTCCAACACATAGCCGCCGGTCGTTGTCTGCAACGGCCCGAACTTTCCCGCACCGGGCTGCAGGTGGCGGCGCAGCACGCTGACATAACTTTCCAGGGTGGGCAGGGCTTCGACCGGCGGGTTTGCTCCCCAGAGCAATTCGATCAGGTGGTCTTTCGATACCGGGAGGCCAACGTGTACGAGAAGAATCTCCAGGATCTGGCGTGGTTTCGGTCCGCCGAGTTGGTGGGCGTGCAGAACAACGGGGCCGCGTCGAATGGTCAGGTTGCCGAAGAGTTGAACGTTGAGGTGTGCGAAGGGCGCGCTGGCTGGCTGCACTCGGGTGTCCGATTCCATTGTCATGAAGACCTCCACTGTTGGAATGCGACAATGGTGCCCGTTTGCCCAAGCCCGGGGTAAGCCGCGGGTGGACTAGGGAACTACCCCCAATTTCGGGGACCATTTCAGGAGTTGGTATGGTGCCCGGTTCCGAGGGACAGGCTGGCCCCCTGAGGCCTATCCAGGACGAGGGCAATGACCTGATTGGGGATTTCGAAAACGAGGGTCGCTTGAACGGATGCTCCGCTCTGCTCCGCCGGGTCGACCCAGAGCGCGGCGGACCGCGCGCCGAGTCCGGATAGGGAGTAGTCGGCGGCGCGAAAGGCGAGGCCGGAGGCATCCGTTTCGGTCAGTTCGAGCAGAATGCGCACGCGGTGGACCCCGGGCTACACCGGGCTGGAGAGCAGATCGGCGGCGGTCGCCGGCACCCAGCCATCACGAGCCAGGCGATGGCCAATGGGATCAGAATTTCGCGGCGGCGTTGGAACAGGGAGCTCATCCAGCAGGGCCACGGCGAAGCTGCCCGGGTCATGATCTCGTGCCCGGTGTGCACGGCGAAGGTGCCCAGGTCGACCAGAATAGCGCCGGCCATGGCGGCGAATTCGGCCGATTCCTCCGTGTTGTCGACCATCGCCGGCGCAGCCCCAACCGCGAGCAGCACGTTGGCGGTGAAGCCGGCGACGACGGTATTCATGAGCCACTGCACGAGCGGATGGTGCCGGCGGAGTGCCGCCAGCACGCGAATGGCCTAACCAGCGGATGCCGGGGTGACCGTGGGAGTGTCGGTGGGCATCCGCTTGTCGAAAATGACCGTCATTAGAGCACCCGCAGCGGTAGATAGACCGAGCTGCCCAGACGGGTGAACTCGGCCGACTTCTCGGCCATTCCCGCCTCGATGGCCTCGAGACTGGTGAGGCCGTTCTCTTCGGCGTACACCCGAACATCCGCTGAAATACGCATGGAACAGAACTTGGGACCGCACATGCTGCAGAAGTGGGCGGCCTTGGCGGGGCCGGCCGGCAGCGTCTCGTCGTGAAAGCTCTGCGCGGTGTCCGGGTCAAGCGAGAGCGCGAACTGGTCGGTCCAACGAAATTCGAACCGGGCCCGACTGAGGGCGTCGTCGCGTTCCTGGGCGCGCGGATGCTGTTTGGCCAGGTCGGCGGAGTGCGCGGCGATCTTGTAGGTGATCACGCCGGTTTTCACGTCGTCGCGGTTGGGGAGGCCGAGGTGTTCCTTGGGCGTGACGTAGCAGAGCATGGCGGTGCCGGCCTGGGCGATGATGGCCGCGCCGATCGCGCTCGTGATGTGGTCGTAGGCCGGTGCGATATCGGTGGCGAGCGGGCCGAGCGTGTAGAACGGGGCCTCCTCGCAGAGTTCCTCTTCGAGCGCCACGTTTTCGACGATCTTGTGCATCGGAACGTGGCCGGGGCCCTCGATCATCACCTGCACGCCGTGCGACTTCGCGACCTTCGTCAGCTCACCGAGGGTGCGCAGCTCCGCGAACTGGGCCTCGTCGTTCGCGTCGGCGATCGAGCCGGGGCGCAAGCCGTCGCCGAGCGAGAAGGTCACGTCGTAGCGGCGCAAAATCTCGCACAGCTCCACGAAGTGGGTGTAGAGAAAACTCTCCTGGTGGTGCGCGAGGCACCAGGCGGCCATGATCGAGCCGCCGCGCGAGACGATTCCGGTCACCCGGTTGGCGGTCAGCGGCACGTAGCGCAGCAGCACGCCGGCGTGCACGGTCATGTAGTCGACGCCCTGCTCGCACTGCTCGATCACGGTGTCGCGGTAGATCTCCCAGGTGAGCAGCGACGGGTCGCCGTTGACCTTTTCAACGGCCTGGTAGAGCGGAACGGTGCCCACCGGAATGGGCGAGTTGCGCATGATCCACTCCCGAGTGAGGTGAATGTCCTTGCCGGTGGAGAGATCCATCAGGGTGTCGGCGCCCCAGCGGGCCGCCCAGACCATCTTCTCGACCTCTTCGGCGATCGACGAGGTCACCGCCGAGTTGCCGATGTTCGCGTTGATCTTCACGGTGAAGGCCTTGCCGATAATCATCGGCTCGCTCTCCGGATGCTTGTGGTTGGCCGGAATGACGGCCCGGCCGCGCGCCACCTCGTCGCGGACGAGCTCGACCGAGACGCCCTCGCGCGCGGCGATGTAGGCCATCTCCGGCGTGACAATGCCGGCGCGGGCCCAGACCAGCTGGGTGGCAGCGCCGTCGATGGGCAGCGGATGCTCCCACCCGGCCCGAGTCTGCGGCAGCCCCTTCTCGAGATCGATTGTGGCCGTCTCGTCGGTGTACGGGCCGGACGTGTCGTACAGGTCGAAGTGTTCGCCGTTGCTGAGGTTCACCCGGCGAACGGGAATTTCGAGCCCGGGCCAGCCTTCTATCGGTTCGTAGCGTTTGCTGCTGCCCTGGATCGGGCCCGTTGTGACGGTTTCGGACATAGTTGTGTCGTCAATTGTGCGCATGTTCTCGAACTTCCTACGCCGGCATTACCCGGACAGGTTCAACGGTCGACGGCCCTGGCCGTCCTCTCAGCTCGCTGGTGCGCGCTCCCGTGGTTGGTGTGTCTTCTGACTTCTTTACCCTAGCGCTGGTTGCGCGCTCGGGGCCTACCGGGGTCGCGGTCACCGCGCCCGGTGGGGGCCATCGCGCCGGGCATCGCTGGCGCGATGACCGGGAGCTGGCGCCCGAGCCTGCGGCGGGCCAGGCATAGCTGGCGCTGGGCATCCGCTTAGCGAGCGAGGGCGGCCAGCTCGGCGCGGGTCGAGGCGCCGACCTTGCGCAGCAGGTTGGCCACGTGAAACTTCACTGTGTTCTCGCTGATGGTCAGGGCCTGTGCGATGGCCTTATTGCGCGCCCCAGAGGCGACGAGTTCGAGCACGCCGCGTTCGCGTGGGCTGAGGCCCCAGGCCGCGGCGGCGGTGACGGATGCCGTGGGCGCGTCGAGCGGCAGCGACACGGCCATCTCGGAGCCCCAGCCGGCGGTGGCCTCCACGTTGAGGGTGCCGCTGAGCGCGACGACGCGGGCGGCGAGCTGGCGCACGCTCGGAACCTCGGCATCGAGGTTGCCCGGACCGTCGTCCCGAATGTGGATGAGCAGGTTACTTCCGTCGCAGTCCCACTGCACGCGCACCCGCGCGACCCCGGCCTGTTCGACGAGGGCGAGTACGGCGCCGCGCACGATGGCGCGGGCTTCGTGGGCGACCTCGCCGGGCAATGCCCGACCGTTCACCGGCGGCTCGATGAACTGCACGTCGAGGTCGCCGAAACGCACGAGCGGGCGCAGGTCGTTCCTGAGGCGTTCGAAGGCGCGGGCGACGGGTTCCTCGGTGAGACTGCGATCGAGGTCGCTCACCGCGCGCAGGGCGACCATCGCGGCGGCGGCGAGTTCGGTGGCCTTCTGTCGGGCGGCGGTGTCACTCGTGCTGCCGGAGCGCAGCACAGCGAGCAGGGATTCCAGCGTGGTGGCGTGTGCGTCGGTGAGGTCGGCGATGAGTTTGGAGCGTTCGGCGGCTGCGCTGCGCGCTGTTTGAACCGGGGAGTTTGCGGGGAGCGTCGAGCGTTTTGCGGTCGTGGCGGATGACGCGGCCGGTTCGGCTGCTCCGGTAGCAGCATCAGACCGGAGGGCGGCGGCGGCCGTGCTGCGCGCAGCGGCCTCAGTGGCGGTGGCGCGCACGCCGGGGTTAGATGAAGCGGAAGTCATGCCCCCAGCCTACCCGGGCCATCCTCGGAGCCCACCCAGAGCCATCCGTTTGGGTAGGAAAACCGCTCGTTTGGCGGGCAGCATTCCCACTCGAAGGAGTGGAACATTGAATCATGACCGAAACGACAACCACCCCACTGGCAGCGGATGCCCTCGGCCTCATTTTCGCCGAGAACGGCCGCGTCGTCGAGGCGCTGCAATCGGCATCCGCTTCAGTACTGGATGCGGCGGCAACCCTGCTCGCCGCGGCACCCCGGGTATTTGTGCTCGGTGCTGGCCGCTCCGGGCTGGCACTGAAGATGACCGCGATGCGACTCATGCACCTCGGCCTCGACGTGCACGTGGTGGGCGAGGTGACCAGCCCGGCGATTGTGTCGGGTGACGTGCTGCTGGTGGCGAGCGGATCCGGAACGACGGGCGCCATTGTGCGTGCCTCCGAGACGGCTCACGGCGTGGGGGCGAGCATTCTCGCGCTGACCACGGCGCCCGAGTCGCCGCTCGGGCGGCTCGCCGCGGTGAGCGTGGTCATTCCCGCGGCTGCCAAGCAGGACCACGCCGGGCAGGTGTCGGCCCAGTATTCGGGCGGCCTGTTCGAGCAGTCGGTGTTGTTCGTCGGCGACGCCCTGTTTCACATGCTCTGGAAGGCGAGCGGTTCCACGGCCGAACAGCTCTGGCCGCGTCACGCCAACCTCGAGTAATGCCGACCGGGCCCGGGCCCGGAAACCGGGCCCATGTTAGATCATGGGCCCACCGACCGGGCCCGGGCCCGGTCGCAAGAAACACGTACCCCAACAGAAAGAAGAACCCCCATGAAGCTTCAGGTAGCTATGGACGTACTGACCACCGAAGCGGCGCTCACGCTGGCTGCTCAGGTTGCACCGCACGTCGACATCATCGAGCTCGGCACCCCGCTGATCAAGGCAGAGGGCCTGCGCGCCGTCACCGCGATCAAGAACGCGCACCCCGACAAGATCGTCTTCGCCGACCTCAAGACGATGGATGCCGGCGAGCTCGAAGCCGACATCGCCTTCGCCGCCGGTGCAGACCTCGTCACCGTGCTCGGCACGGCTGGGGACAGCACCATTATCGGAGCCGTCGCCGCCGCGACCAAGCACGGCAAGGGCATCGTCGTTGACCTCATCGGCGTTGCCGACAAGGTCACCCGCGCCCGCGAGGTCACCGCGCTCGGTGCCCAGTTCGTCGAGATGCACGCTGGACTCGACGAGCAGGCCGAGCCCGGCTTCTCGCTCGCCACACTGCTCAACCAGGGCGAGACCGCCAAGGTTCCGTTCTCCCTTGCCGGCGGCGTGAACCTGTCGACCATCTCTTCGGTGCAGCGCGCCGGAGCAACGGTCGCCGTTGCCGGCGGAGCAATCTACGGCGCCGAAGACCCGGCCGCAGCTGCTGCCGCCCTTCGCGCCGCGATTATCTAGCCCAAGCGCTTGATCTGGTGCCGTCCCGCTTCTGCGGGGCGGCACTTTTGCGTTCAGCGGATGTCCCTGCCCGGGTGACGAGAAATCCGACCGGGCCCGGCCAGCGGCATCCGTTGTTAAAGCCTCGCTCACGGGAACACGCCAGGGCTCGTTTTGGCTCGAGGAGCTCGAGCCGCGTACCGGCTATCCAGCGCTCACCGGCGACCTGCGCTGCAACCTCGCGATCGTTGGCGGCGGCTACCTCGGACTGTGGAGTGCGGTGCTGGCCAAGCAGCAAAACCCTGATGCGAGGGTGCTTTTGTTGGAGGCGCGCACGGTCGGCTGGGCGGCATCCGGTCGCAACGGCGGCTTCTGCGAGGCGAGCCTGACCCACGGTGACGACAACGGGCGCAGTCGCTGGCCGAAAGAGATCGACCGACTGACCGAACTGGGCAACGAGAACCTCGACGAGATCGAACGAGCGGTGGCTGACCTCGGCATCGACTGCGATTTTGAACGCACCGGATCCATCGACCTCGCCATCGAAGAGCATCAGATTGAGTGGCTGCGCGAAGAGACGATCGGCGAAAACGTGGTGTTTCTCGACGAGTCCGCAGTGCGGGCCGAGGTCGCGTCGCCGACCTATCTCGCCGGCGTCTGGCACCGGGGCAGCACCGCCCTCGTGCATCCGGGCAAGCTCGCTGCCGAACTGGCGCGCGTGGCGACCGACCTTGGAGTGGAGATCTTCGAGCACTCGCTCGTGCAGAGCGTGGACACGGCCCGACGTCGGCCGGCCCAGGGCGCCCGGGTAGTGACCACGGGCGGCACCGTGACCGCGCAGAAGGTCGCGCTCGCCACCAATGTCTTTCCCTCGCTGCTCAAACGCAACAAACTCGCGACCGTTCCGGTCTACGACTACGTGCTAATGACCGAACCGCTCGATGCGAGCCAGCTCGCCGCGATCGGCTGGCAGAATCGGCAGGGCCTGAGCGACCTCGCCAACCAGTTTCACTACTACCGGCTGAGCGCCGACAACCGCATTCTGTTTGGCGGCTACGACGCCGTGTACCACTACGGGCGAAAGGTGCGCAGCGGCTACGAGAACCGACCGGAGACCTTCGAGAAGCTCAGCAGCCACTTCTTCACGACGTTTCCGCAGCTGGCCGGCGTGCGCTTCAGCCACAAATGGGCGGGCGCGATCGACACGTCCACGCAGTTCTGCGCCTTCTTCGGGCAGGCTCGCGGCGGGCGCATCAGTTATGCGGCCGGCTTCACCGGCCTCGGTGTTGGTGCCACGCACTTCGCCGCCCAGGTCATGCTGGACCAGCTGGCCGGCCGCAGTACGGAGCGCACTGAACTGGCCATGGTGCGGGGCCGTCCGCTTTCGTTCCCACCGGAGCCGCTCGCATCCGCTGGAATTCAGGCCACGCGCTGGGCACTCAATCGTGCCGACCACAATCGGGGCCGCCGCAACGTGCTGCTCAAGGGGCTCGATGCCGTGGGGCTGGGCTTCGACTCGTAGTGCTTCAGCCGAGCAGCAGCTTGCGGAGCTGGTCGGTCGAGTGCACGACCGCGGTCGCCGCCTCGGCCTCGGCCGGCGAGCCGTAGCCCCACTCCACCAGAATCGCCGGAATGCCATTCGCCTGCGCGCCGATGGCGTCGTAGCTGCGGTCGCCGACCAGGACGGCGCCGCCGGTGTCTACGCCGGTCGCGGCCAGGCGGGCGAGCGCCTCTGCGACGATGTCGGCCTTGTTGCTGCGGGTGTCGTCGGCGGAAGCACCGACGGTGGCCGTGAAGTACTTGGCGAGGTCGAAGTGCGTGAGAATGGCGATCGCACTGAGCTCGGGCTTGCTGGTGGCCAGGGCGAGCGGAATTCCGGCCGCGTGGATACGTTCGAGCAGGCCGGCGACGCCGGGAAAGACAGCCGTGTCGAGCGCGGCGGCGCCGTGGTACTCGGCGCGGTAGACGGCGATGGCTTCGACGGCTTCGGCGGGGGTCATGCCGGCGTATTCCTGAAAGGCGTCGAACATGGGCGGGCCGACGTAGGCGAGCAGTTGGGCAGCGGAGGGCACCGGGCGGCCGAGCAGCGTAAACGTGCGGGCCAGAGAGCTGGTGATGGCCGGGGCGGAATCCGTGATGGTTCCGTCAAGGTCGAAGAGAATGGCGCTCCAGGTGCGCGTCAATGTTGCGTTCATTCGGCATAGCCTAGGCGGTCAGCCGAAAAAGTGTCCCATTTACCCATTTTCTCAGCATTCGTACGGTTAGCGAGGCGCTAGCCTTTTTGTTCCCCCTCACAAAGGAATCCGTATGACGTCGTCTCCGCCCGCCCGCCTGATCTACGGATGCATGGGACTCGGCGGCGACTGGAGCCCCGCTCCTTACGTCGCGGCCGATATCGACCACGCCGCCGCCGCGATCGAGGCCGCGCTGGCGATCGGCGTGACCGTGTTCGACCACGCCGACATCTACCGCTTCGGCAAGGCGGAGCAGGTATTCGGCGAGGTTCTGAAACGCGCGCCGGGACTGCGCGAGCGCATCGAGATTCAGACCAAGTGCGGCATCCGCTTGGATGCAGAGCACGCTCCTTACGACCTCGGGGCGATCGTGGCGCGCGTCGACGACAGCCTCGCGCGCCTGGGCGTTGACTACGTCGACACCTTGCTGCTGCACCGGCCCGACCCGCTGATGGAACCCGCCGTTGTCGCCGCAGCGGTGGCCGACCTGCACGCCGCCGGTAAGATTCGCGCCCTCGGCGTCTCGAACATGTCGGGCGCGCAGATCGCGTTCCTCCAGCGCGAGATCGACCTGCCGATCGTGGTGAACCAGCTTGAGATGAGCCTGCTCAAGCGCGACTGGGTCGACAGCACGGTGCTGGTCAACCACCCGGAGGGCGCCGACAATACCTTCCCGCACGGCACGCTGGAGCACTGCGCGAGTAATGGGGTGCGGCTGCAGGCCTGGGGCGCGCTCGCGCAGGGCCGGTATTCCGGGGCGACGGGCGCGGCGGCCGAGGAGGCGGCATCCGCTTTGGTGCAGACGCTGGCCGAGGCGAAGAACACGACCCGCGAGGCCATCGTTCTCGGCTGGCTGATGCGACACCCCGCGCACATCGACCCCGTCCTCGGATCGAGCGATCCGGCGCGCATTCGGGCTTGCGGGGATGCAGCCGCGCAGGCAGCGGCGATGACCCGCGACGAGTGGTTCGCGCTGTACCTTGCGGCCCGCGGGCGCCCGTTGCCCTAAAAGAGTTTCGAGGCCGTGTCGTCGAGGCCGCGCATGGCGTCGTAGTCGAGGAGCAGACAGCGGATGCCGCGATCCTCGGCCAGCTTGCGAGCCTGCGGTTTGATCGTCTGCGCGGCAAAAACCCCACTGACCGGCGCCAAATGCGGGTCGCGATTCATGAGTTCGAGGTAGCGCGTGAGCTGTTCCACCCCGTCGATATCACCATTTCGCTTGAGTTCTACCGCGACCGATCGGCCGGCGGCATCCTGCGCGAGGATATCGACCGGCCCGATGGCGGTCATGTACTCGCGGCGCACGAAGGTGAAACCCTCGCCCAGCAGATGAATGTGCTCGGCCAACAGCTTCTGCAGGTGCGACTCCGCGCCGTCCTTGATCAGGCCGGGGTCGATGCCGAGCTCGTGCGCCGAGTCGTGCTGCACCTCGTACACGCTGACCACGAGCTGGTCGGCGGTTTTGCCGTGGGTGACCGTCCAGAGGGCGGTGATTCCGGCATCCGCTTGATCGCCGTCGGGCTCGGAGATGGCGATCGAGCAGGGTGGGCTCATCCAGTTCAGCGGTTTGTAGGAGCCGCCGTCGGAGTGCACGAGCACGCTGCCATCGGACTTGATCATCAGCAGGCGGGTGGCCAGCGGCAGGTGCGCGCTGAGACGCCCGGCATAGTCAACGGAACATTTCGCAATTACAAGGCGCACTGAACGAGTTTATCCTGGTCGCCTTCGGCCTCTCATCGGCACGGGCCTCGGCGACCGCGCTCACGGGCCGGGCGGCTCAGAAAACTCGCATTGCGATCTCGGCCGGGGCGGCGAGTAGTGCCGCTATCTCGTCGTCGAGTCGCACCAGCGTGATCGAAGCACCGGCCATGTCGAGCGAGGTGCAGTACTCGCCGACATAGTTACGTCCCACGGTCATGCCCAGCGCGGTGAGCCGCTTGTGGATGATCCCGTAGAGAATGTACAGCTCACTGATCGGCGTGCCGCCGAGGCCGTTCACCATCACGGCGACCCGGTCCCCGCTGACGAATGGCAAGTCGGGAACGATCGCGCTGAGCAGCTCGTCCACGATTTCGTCGGCGGGCATCCATTTGGCCCGGCGTCGCCCCGGTTCGCCGTGGATGCCGACGCCGATCTCGATCTCGTCGTCGCCGAGGGCAAACAGGGGTTCCCCCCGGGCGGGCGGAGTGCAGGCCGTCAGCGCGACACCCATGGTGCGGGTGACGGAGTTGACCTTTTCGCCGATGCGCACCAGCTCGTCGAGGTCGGCACCGGACTCCGCCGCGGCTCCAACGGCCTTCATCACGAAGAAGTTGCCGGCCACGCCGCGGCGGCCGACGGTGTAGGTGGAGTCCTGCACCGACACGTCATCGTCGATGAACAGCGTGCGCACCTGGATGCCGTCGGCGTTGGATGCCTCCTCGGCCATCTCGAACGCCATCCGGTCTCCGGTGTAGTTGTTGACCAGGAGCAGCACCCCCTTGTCGGAGGCGAGGAGCTTGGTGGACTCGATAATGAAGTCGATCGGCGGGGCGGCAAAGACGTCTCCAGGGCACGCGCCGTCCAGCATCCCCTTACCGACCGTCATCACGTGGGCTGGCTCATGGCCGGAGCCGGAGCCCTGAATGATGGTGACCTTGTCGTGGTTGGGGGCATCCGCTCGGTGGATGAGGTGATATTCGGGAACGTAGCGCAGGGTGTCGGGGTTCGCGAGCGCGATGCCCTCGAGCATCTCGGGAACGAACTGCTGGGGGTCGTTGATGAACTTCTTCATGATGTCTCCACGTCGTTGTCGGGATCGGATGGTTATCGGTGGGCTAGTTGGCCCAGGTTCGGGCGAGGCGCTCGACCAGCACCGCAATGGCGATCGCGCCGGCGTCGGGCGATCCCACGCTGCGCTCGCCGGTGTAGCTCGCGCGCCCGCGCCGGGCCTGGAGCAGGCTCGTGGCTTGTGCGGCCTCCCGAGCGGAGACCGCCATCTTGCCCAGAGCAGTCTTGGCGTCGTCGCCGGCCGCAAATGCGGCCTCGAGCGTGTCGACGGCGGGCACGAAAGCATCGAGCAGGGTTTTGTCACCGACGTCGGACTTACCGCGGTACTTGATCCCTTCGATGGCTGCGCGCAGCGCGGTGATGGTGTCCGCCGGGCTGATCACGTTTCGGCCCTTGAGCGCGGTGCCGGCGCGCAGGAATGCCGTTCCCCAGAGCGGCCCCGACGTTCCCCCGATGGTGCTGGTGATGACGATCGCGATCTTGCTCAGGAACACCCCGGGGTCCGTGCGGTCAACGCCGTCCCAGCCGGAGAGCACAACCTCGAAACCGCGGGCCAGGGAGTAGCCGAAGTCCCCGTCACCGACAACTGAGTCAAGTTCGCCGAAGTATTTTTCGTTGACGAGGGCCTCCTCGGCGATGGAGCGCACCACGAATTCAGTCGCGTTCAGGGAACTGGTCATGATTCTTCCTCCTGGTTGGGGGCGCGCAGCAGCATCGAAAGGTCGCCCAGCGTCACGAAACCGTTCGGCACCACGCCGGCAGGAGAGCCCAGCACGGTTGCGAGTTCGCCATCCGGGTCGCCGAGCGAGGTGACGACGAGGGCGGCACCGTCAAAGTTCTCATCGACGGTGTAACTGCTCACTGTGACGAGGGTGCGCAACCCGGCAGCGCGGGCGGCGCGCAGGCCGTTGTTACTGTCCTCGATGACGATCGCCCCGTCGGTGCTCACGCCGAGGTGCTCCAAGGCATAGGCGTAGATGTCCGGCGCAGGTTTCTTGGCGGCCACGATGTCTCCCGCGAATACCTGGAACTGTGCGGCCAGGGACTCGCCCACCGCGTGGGTCAGCACTGCCCGCACGGAGGGTTCGGCCGAGGTTGAGGCGACCGCGAGCATCCAGCCGGCAGCAGCCGCCTCGGCGACGATCCGGGCGATCCCCGGGCGGGCGGGCAGCGCTCCGACAGCGATCAGGTCGGTGTAAATCTGGGTCTTGCGCCGATGCCAGGTGGCGACGGTTTCTTGTTGCCGGGCCGGATCGGCGGGAAGATGGGCCGCCTGAACGAAGTCCGGCGTGAGCAGGCTCGTAAGGCGTTCCTTGCCACCGCCGATCAGCAACTTCGCGGCGTAATCCTCCTCGCTCCAGTGCACGGGCAGTCCGAACTCCGCGAAGCTGGCGTTGAAGGCGGGCAGGTGTCCGTGGCGTTCGGTGTCGGCGAGTACGCCGTCGCAGTCGAAGATCAGTGCCGGCATCGCTTACCAGGCCTGGCCGGCCGAGCCGAACGTGCGGGCCAGGCCCGTTGTGAGGTCGACGACATCGCCACTCACAGCGCGAAAAAGCGTCGGCGGGTCCCATTTGTCGGCCTCTTCGGCGAACCGCAGGTTAGCCAGGGTGGATTGCAGATAGGTCACCTTGAGGGCGGTAGAGATGTTCACCTTGGAACAGCCGCGCTGGATCAGGTCGTGGAATTGGGCGTCCGTCATTCCGGTGCCGCCGTGCAGGGCGATGGGTATTGGATGCGCCGCCACCAGATCGCTGACCCGGTCGAAGTCCAAAACGGGTTTCGATTTGTAGACGCCGTGGGCGTTGCCGATGGACGGAGCGAAGACATCGACGCCGGTCGCTTCAATGAACGCGAGGGATACGTCAAGGGTCTGCCGCGCCGCGGTCTGATCGGAGCCGACACCGTCTTCGACGCCGGTGATGGATTCAATCTCACCCTCGACATGGGCTCCGTAGCCTCGGGCCTCCTTGACCACCTCAATGGTTTGGCGCTGGTTCTCGGCCACGGGCAGCTGGGACGCGTCGAAGAGCACCGAGTTCCAGCCGATGGCCAGGCACTCGCTGATCACGTCACGGTCGGGGCAGTGGTCGAGGTGCAGGGCGACGGGCACGTCGATGTCGGCGGTCATGGATTGCCACATAGCGAACAGCACCTTCGCGCCGATCGAGCGCACGGTCTTGACCGACGTCTGCACGATGATCGGCGAGCGAACTTCGACTGCGGCAGCCAGCACCCCCTGCATGGTGAGGTCGTTGAACACGTTGACAGCAGGCACGCCGTAGCGGGCATCGAACGCCCGGTCGACGATTTCCTTCAGGGAAACAACTGGCACGACGGCCTCCTTTGGCTTCGTCCCACGTTAAACCGGCACGCGCATCGCGCGCTATCGGGGAGTCCCCCCATTCGCTTTGGGGGAAATCCCTGGTCGTCGTCGGCATCCGTTCAGGAATGATGCGGATGGGCCAGCCCGGCCAGCATTGTGCGGTTGGCTGCTCCCGTCTTCCTGAGGATCGTGCCGACGTGTTTTTCGACGGTTTTTACCGAGATGCCAAGCTCCGTACCGATCTGCTTGTCCCGGAGTCCGCCCTCCACCAGCCGGCGCACCTCCCGCTCACGGGACGTGAGGAGGGCGGGATCGGCCGGTTCGCCCCACATTTCCAGTAGGGAGCGCGACAGAACAGCATCGCCGGCAACGGCCGAGTCGACCGCTCGCACGAGCGAATGCCCCTCGGTGGATCGGTTCAGGAACCCGCGGGCGCCAGAGTGGGCCGCGCGCCGGATTCGTTCGTCGTGTGGGTCTCCGACCAGGAGCACGACGGCCGTGCCCGGACTGGTGCGAGCCAGCGCCTCGATTAGGTCGGCGCCTGGCAGGTCGACCAGATCGATGTCAGTGACCACGACGTCGGGCTGCAGATACCGTGCCGCAGCGAGGGCGCCGGCAGCGTCGTCGCACTCGGCGATCACCTGGATGCCCGTCCCCTCCTGCGTGAGCAGGTGCACCAAGCCGGCGCGGATCACCGGTCGTTCGTGCATGACGAGCACCCGATGGGGGTGTGTCTCGCTCAGGCGCCCGATCGATACGTGCGTCGGTCTGCACGGATCGTCGCCGCCCGGCAGCCCGAATCTGTGGGCCAGCGCGGCGCGCTCGGACGTGTGAAACTCGGCCAGATTGATGTTGACCTCGATGGCCACGGTGTGCAGACGGAAGTCGGCGATGGCGGCGGCCGCCTGAGCGGCGAAACGTTCGAGTATCCGGGCGTCCTGGCTAGTGAAGAGGCGCTCTGAGGTATTGGCAAAGACCACGCAGGCGCCGATGACCCCGGAAGGAAGCCTGATCGGCACGCCGATGACCGGGCGCTGGTAGCGGGCGTCGTCCCGGCCGAGATGACCGCCCGGCACTTTGGAGTACTCACTGAACACAACGGATCCACCGGCTCGCACGACTGCTCCGGTGACGCCTTCATCCAGTGAGAAGACTTGGCCAGCCCGGCATTCGTCGCCGAGGTCGACCTCTTTGCGGTAGACCTGAGCGGTCTCATCGATAGTGCAGATCGATCCCATGGCGCATCCCAGCAACTGGGCGGCGCGCAGCAGGATCCGTTCCAGCAGAGGTCCGAGCCCCGTATCACCGGCCGGCCCCGTAGCCAGGAACAGGGCTACTTCATCGCCGGGCTCATCGGTCTGCGATCGAGGGGCATTACGAGGGGTCGGCAGGTGAGTCGGGGTCGGGCCCATCGTCTTCTCGTCTCTGAGTGTGCAAGCCAGCCTGGTTCCGTAGATAGCACTTCACCCTATGGGTCTGTCCCCCCTTGGCGCTAGCGGCGGGTGCTTCGATGTGGCGAGGAACCACACCAGCCGACGTAGCCTTCTGTGCCGTGACTCATGCGGCGTGGGGCCGCGCCGCCGGGGCCGCCAGCCCGGCCAGCACCATCAGCACCAAAACCAGGTACAGCGCGTTGAGGATTCCCCAGGCGTCGCCGAGCAGTCCGAGCACGGGCGGTCCGACCAGAAAAGCACCGTAGCCGATGATGGCGACGGCGCTCACCCGCGCCGCAGCGTTCTTGGTGTCGTCCGCGGCCGCCGACATGCCCACCGGAAAACCGAGCGAGGCGCCGATACCCCAGAGGATTGTGCCGACAAAAACGAGCGGGGTGTTCGGCGCGAGGATGAACAGTACGAGCCCCGCGATGCCGATTCCGGCGCAGGCCCGCAGCACGAGCACCCGGCCGAACCGGTCGAGCAGGGGGCCACCGATCACGCGGCCCACGGTCATCGCGGCCACGAACACTCCAAACACGATGGCGCCGTCGGTGTTGCTGAGACCGTGTCCATCGACCGAGGCGAGGGCCAGCCAATCGTTCGCCGAGCCCTCGGCGAACGTCATGCCGAGCACGATCAGCCCGATCAGCAGCAGTTTGCGATCACGCCAGACGGCGAGGCTGCCCTGCAGGCGCTCGCGCCAGGCGAGGCGCGGGGCATCCGCTTCAGTATCGATTTCGATGGCGGCCGGCAGGAACCGCACGGCCACGAGAACGGTGCCCAGAACGAGCGCCGCCATGACCAGCAGATGCCAGAATACCGAGATCTCCAACGCGGATGCCGCGGCGCCGCCGAGCGCGCCGACCACCGTGCCGAGGCTGAAGCAGGCGTGCATGAGTGGCATCAGAGTGCGGCCGATGGCCCGCTCGGCGGCCGCGCCCTCGACGTTCATCATGACGTCGAGGGATCCCATGCCCATGCCGAACACGGCGAGGGCCGCGAACACGAACGGGGCCGAGGGCGCGAGGCTGACGCCGACGCCCATGAACACGAGTCCGGTCGCCGACAGCGAGATGCTGACCAGCATGGCGCGGCGTGCGCCGAGGCGGGCGAGCAGTCCGGCGGCGATCAGCAGTCCGACGACCGAACCGGCCGAGAGACCGAAGATGAGGATGCCGACCTGCGCGGTATCGAGGCCCAGGCCGTCGCGGACGGCGGGAACCCGCGCCATCCAGCTGGCCAGGCCCAGTCCGGAGACGAAGAACGCTGCGAACACGGCGTTGCGCCAGCCGATCAGGCCCGAGCGTGTGGCGGTGGTAATCACGGGGGAGTTGGTCATCGGGCTCCTCAAGTGGCGGGCGGGAGGCCTCGACAGCGGGTGGGTGGGAACCTTAACGCTACAACGAGAAGTTCCCACAGGGGGTGGAGACGGCACTGAATGCTCAGGGTCACCTCGCGGCGTGGGGTGGGCCCGCCTGACGCGGCAGATCGACTGCAATTGCGGTGGTTCTCGCTCAAGACCTGCCTGACACCGGCGCATGACGCCCGAAGACCCCGCCGATTGGCGTCGGTCAGCGAGTTAGCGTAGCCTTACCTTATCCAATCAAACCCCTGTCCTTGGAGTCCCATGCGCATCCCGCTCTCCCTCGCCGCCCTCGTTGCCGGCGCCACCGTTCTTGCCCTAGCCGGGTGCACCCAAGCCGCCGAGCCAACGACAGCAGAGGCCACGAGCGACGGAGCCTTCACTCTCTACTCCGGTCGCGACGAAGCGCTCATCCAGCCGCTCATCGACCAGTTCGAAGAGACCAGCGGCATCAGCGTCGAGGTGCGTTACGGCAACACCGCCGAGCTCGGCGCGTTGCTGCTCGAGGAGGGCGACGCCACGCCCGCCCAGGTCTTCCTCGCGCAGGACGCCGGAGCGCTCGGTGCCCTCGCCAACGCCGACCTGTTTGCCACGCTGCCCGCCGAGACGACCGACGCGGTCCCGGTCGGATTCACCTCGACCGACGGCACCTGGGTCGGCGTCACCGGCCGGGCCCGCGTGATCGCCTACGACAGCGAGGCGATGAGCGCGGCCGAGGTGCCAACATCCGTTGACGCCTTCACCGACCCGGCGTGGGCCGGAAAATTCGGAATCGCGCCGACCAATGCGAGCTTCCAGGCCTTCGTCACCGCCTACCGCGTGCTGAACGGCGAAGAAGCCGCCGATGAGTGGGTCGCCGCCATCGCTGCGAACAGCCCGGTCATCTTCGACAACAACCGCGCAATTCTCGCCGCCGTCAATGACGGTGTGATCGAGGCCGGACTGCTCAATCACTACTACTGGTTTGCCATGGCCGCCGAGACCGGCGAAGAAAACATGCGTGCTCAGCTCTCCTACCCCGAAGCTGGAGACGCTGGATCCATCGTGAACGTGGCCGGCGCCGGCCTGCTGGCCGGAGCAGCCGAAGACGCCGACGCGCTCGAATTCATCGACTACCTGGTCGGCGCGAAGGCACAGCAGTACTTCGTGGATGAGACATTCGAGTACCCGTTGATCGCTGGCATCGACGCCCCGGCTGGCCTGCCGGCGCTCGACTCGCTGGTCAACCCCGACCTCGACCTCGCCGACCTCGACACCCTCGAAGACACCCAGACCCTGCTGGGCAAGCACGGCCTGATCTAATATTAAAGCAGTGAAGGCGCGGTTGCGGGCTCAGGTCGGCAGCCGCGCCCTACCCTTTACCAAAGCGGATGCCCCGGCGCCTGCCCGGCCTCGGAGCGCCAGTCGCTGCGGAGAGCTGCGCCCGACCCCACCGGTGGCCGCTCCCCGAGCCGCCCGATCACCCGGGCCGCGCGCATGACCGAACTACTGATCCCGCCGCCGGAAACGGCCGCGACCCGCGCGCCAGCCCGGTACCGCTTCGGTGCCCCGCCCTGGCTGCTGGCCGTCGCTGCGCTCTGCGCCGCAACTGCCGCCATCCCGCTGGTCTACCTGGTGGTGCGCACGACCGAGGCCGGTCTGACCGAACTTCTCGATACCCTCGTGCGCCCGCGAGTGCTGCAGCTCACGATCAACACCGCGCTGCTCGCCGCCGCCGTCACCGTGTCCGCTCTCGTGCTCGGCACGATCTGCGCCTGGATCCTCACTCGCATTCGCTTGCCGTTCCAGCGCACCCTCCTGCTGGTCTCGGCGCTGCCGCTCGCGGTGCCGAGCTACCTCGCCGCCTACGGCTGGCTGGTGTGGTTTCCGCACCTTAACGGCTTCTGGGCCAGCTGGTTCGTCATGACCATGGTCTGCACCCCGTACGTGACGCTGCCGGTCGCGGCGGCGCTGCGCGGGGCATCCGCTGATCTGGAATTGGTGGCCCGCACCCTGGGTCGCGGTCCGCTGCGGGCCTTTGCGGCGGCGACCTGGCCGCAGATTCGCCCGGCCGCGATTGCCGGCGCGCTGTTGGTCTGCCTCTACTCGCTGAGCGATTTCGGGCTCGTCTCGATGCTGCGGTTGCAGACGCTGACCTGGGGAATCAACGCCGCCTACGGCGCAAGCTTCGACCGTAACCAGGCCGCGCTGCTCGCCCTCGTGCTCGTGGTGCTCGCCCTCGTGGTCGTGGCCGGCGAACGCCGCAGCCGCCGTCAGGTCGCCAGCGTTCCCGGTCGCAGCACCATGCCGGCCCGCGCGCCCGGCCGCAAGGGGCCCTTCTACGTTGCAGTGCTCGTTGCCGCGCCGCTGGCCGGGGTCGTGGTTCCCGTGGTCGGGCTGCTCAGCCGGCTGATCGAGGCCGAAACCCTGCGCGCCATCGACGTTCCCCGGCTACTCGAGGCGGTCGGTTCGACCCTCGGGATCGCCCTCGCCGCCGCCGTGGTCGCCGTGCTCGTGGCGCTGCCGATCGCGGCGCTCGCGGCCCGTTACTCCGGTCGCCTGGTCGCCGTGATCGAGGCCGTTGGGTTTCTCGGCCACGCCCTGCCCGGCATCGTCGTGGGTCTCTCGCTCGTATTCTTCGCGCTCGCCGCGGTTCCGATGTTCTACCAAACCTCCGTCGTGCTCGTCTTTGCCTACGTCGTTCTGTTCATGCCGCGGGCGATCGGCAGCGTGCGCAGCGGCATCGCGGCGGTGCCGACGAGCCTCGGCGACGTCTCCCGCATGCTCGGCCTGTCACCGTTTCAGGCCTGGTGGCGGGTCACCGCGCGCCTCGCCCTGCCCGGCATCGCGATCGGTGCACTGCTTGTGGCCATCTCGGCCATGAAAGAATTACCAGCGACGCTGCTGCTGCGGCCGACGGGCGTGTCCACGCTCGCCACCGAGTTGTGGAGTCGCACGGCACTGTTCGAGTTCGGCGCTGCGGCGCCGTACGCTGCGGCGCTCGTGCTCGTGGCGATGGTGCCCGCGGTGCTGCTTAGCGGCATCCGCGGCACAGCAAGGGAGAACTAGTGGGCTGGGTAACGATCGAGGCGCTCCGCGTCGCCTACGGTGACCGCCGAGTGCTTGACGACGTCAGTTTGCGCATTCCGCGCGGCTCGCTCGTGGCCGTTCTCGGTCCAAGCGGATGCGGCAAGACCACGCTCCTGCGCGCCGTCGCGGGTTTGTTGCCGGTCGCCTCCGGCACCATCAGCGTCGGTGGACGCCTCGTCACCGGCCCCGGCGTGCAGCGGGCGCCGGAGAAACGCGGAATGGGCTGGGTCCCGCAGGATGCCTCGCTGTTTCCGCACCTCACGGTCGGCGAGAACATCGGCTTCGGGCTGCCGCGCACTCAACGGAGCGACGATCTGTACTGCGAACCAGGCGAGGTCCCCGGCGGTGTGGTCGGATTGCTGGCCGGCCTCACCCGCAGTGGACGAGCAGCCCGCGCGCGCCCCTCCTCGCCGCATTCGACCCACCTCAAAGCAGCGCCGATCAGCCCGGACCGGAGCCGGCAGATGAGTCGCTCGGCCCGCATCGCCGAGCTCGCCACCCTGGTCGGCCTGTCCGAACTCGTCGATCGTGCCCCCTCGCAGCTCTCCGGCGGCCAGGCCCAGCGGGTCTCGCTGGCCCGCGCGCTCGCCCCGCGGCCCGACCTCATGCTGCTCGACGAACCATTCGCCGCCCTCGACCCCCTGCTGCGCTCCGCCCTGCGCACCGAGGTCGCTGCGCTGCTGCGCGGCCAGCACAACACGAGTCTGCTCGTGACGCACGACCAGGAAGAAGCGCTTTCCCTCGCCGATTTCGTCGCCGTGATGCGCGGCGGCGAAATTCTGCAGTTTGGCACCCCCGCCGACGTCTACGAACGCCCGGTGGACCCCTGGGTAGCCGGTTTCGTCGGTGACACCGTCGAGCTCGACGGACACTGGCATGGCGGCCGCGTCGACTGCGCCCTCGGCTCGCTCGCAGCGGACTGGACGGGCGCAGCATCCGCTCCCGCCGACGGAACGCCGGTGCTCGTGCTGCTACGTCCGGAATGGCTGACGTCTACGTCAAGCGACGCGGCCGAGTCCGCGACCGAGCAGGGGACGCATGCCGTCACCACGGCCATCGCCTACGCCGGCCACGACGCTCTGGTCACTTTCACCGTCGCCGGAGGCCTCGTCGTGCGCGCACGCGTCGCGGCGCCCGACCTGCCGCGCATCGGCGACCGGGTTACCCTCGGGGTACGCCAGAACGCCCTCGCCTACCCGCTGGGCTAGCAACGAGAATGTTCAGCGAGTCGCCTGGCGCGAGCTCGCGATCGTGCCAACCTTAGAAGAGGTAAAAGCTGCGGGAGGTGCGTTCCCACAGTAGGCACGTAAACCTGCAGTCAATAGTTGTAGCCAAGCCAATGGAGGCCTGATGAACGAGCGCAATCCTAATTCGATCATGAGGCGTAAACCCATTACCGACATCGGCGATGAGGCCGCCAAGAACGGTCTCTTCAAGAGCCTCGGGCTCTGGCAGCTCACCGCGATCGGCGTCGGTGGCATCATCGGAATTGGCATTTTCACCCTCGCTGGACTCGTTGCCAACGGCGGCCCGGACGGCGAAGGCGCGGGACCGGCCGTGCTCATCTCGTTCCTGATCGCCGGACTCGCGAGCGCGGCTGCCGCCCTCAGCTACGCGGAGTTCGCCGGGATGATCCCTCGAGCCGGCTCCGCGTACACCTACGGCTATGTCGCCCTGGGTGAGATCGTCGGCTGGTTCATCGGCTGGGACCTGCTGCTCGAGTACATCGCGATCGTCGCCGTCGTGGCGATCGGCATCTCGGGGTATTTCACCGAGTTCATGAGTGGCATCGGTATCGAAGTTCCGACCTGGATGCAGGGCACCCCCGATACCCTGGACGGCGGCCTGATCAACCTGCCCGCCATCGTGGTGTGCGTGCTCGTGACCTTCATCCTCAGCCGTGGAACGCAGACCTTCGGCCGCTTCGAACTCGTCGCCGTCGGGCTCAAGGTGCTGTCGATCCTCGCCATCATCGTGCTGGGATTCTTCTACATCAACACCCAGAACTACGTTCCGTTCTTGCCCAACGGGTTCGGCGCGGTCTTCACCGGCGCAGCCACTGTCTTCTTCGCCGTCTTCGGCTATGACGCCATGAGCACCGCCGCCGAAGAGGCCAAAGATGGCAAGAAGCACATGCCGAAGGCAATTTTGCTCTCGCTCGCTATCGCCATGGTGCTCTACGTGCTCGCCACTCTCGTTCTCACTGGTATGCAGAATTGGCAGGATATCGACCCGACCGCCGCCTTTGCCGTCGCGTTC
Source organism: Cryobacterium sp. TMS1-20-1 (assembly GCF_004402355.1). Classification (NCBI taxonomy): domain Bacteria; kingdom Bacillati; phylum Actinomycetota; class Actinomycetes; order Micrococcales; family Microbacteriaceae; genus Cryobacterium; species Cryobacterium sp. TMS1-20-1. Next base: position 54,465 of record NZ_SOGF01000047.1, read on the forward strand.
CAGTCCGTCGGGCTTCCGGTCGTCGCGACCGTGCTCTCGGCCTTCGCTGTCATCTCGATCCTCACCGTCATGCTGACCTTTCTGCTCGGCGTCAGTCGGGTCTGGTTCTCGATGAGCCGCGATGGCTTGCTTCCCAAGTGGTTCTCCGGCACCGATAAAAAGGGAACTCCCGCCCGCGTGACCTGGATCGCCGGCCTGGCCGCGGCCGTACTGGCCGGGGTCTTCCCGATCCGTCTGATTGCCGACCTCACCAACATCGGGATTCTTGCTGCCTTCGTTGTGGTCTGCGTTGCAGTGATTGTGCTGCGACGGACCCGTCCCGATGTTCCTCGCACCTTCAGGCTGCCATTCATGCCCTGGGTGCCCGTGTTCGGGGTGCTCTCTTCTGCTTTCCTTATTACGCAGCTGCACTGGGAGACCTGGCTGCGCTTCGGCATCTGGCTCGTCATCGGTTTGGCCATCTACTTCTTATATGGTCGCCGTAACTCGGTCATGAACCCGAAAAGTCCGCGCTACATCGAGCATCCGGTCGATCCGCACTAGCCTCGCACGGGCAACGGATGCGCGGCCTGGCGCGGCATCCGCTCAGCTGATCAGCGCGCGCCGACGACCATCCAGGCCAGACCGCGGGCGCGCAGCGACAGCGTCACGGCACGGGCACCGAGGTAGCCGAACGCGAACGCGGCCATGAGCAGCGCGAGCCCGGCCTCGCCCGCCGGCGCCCAGACCAGTACAGCCAAGGCCAGTGGCACGAACACGGCGAAGTTGAGCAGCCCGGTCAGGGCGAGATAGCGGGCGTCGCCGGCGCCGATGAGCACGCCGTCCAGCACGAACACGACCGCACCCAGGGGAACGGATGCCCCCAGCACGATGAGGGTCAGCGGCAACAGCTGCGTCACGGCTGAGGCATTGGTGAACGCGTGCCCGAGCACCCCGCTCGTGCCGATGACGCCCAAGGCGAGGACGAGTCCGGCCAACACGCCCCACTCCAGGCAGCGGCGCAGCACGGCGCGAACCTGTGCCACATCCCCGGCACCGAGGCCGCGGCCGACGAGGGCCTGGGCCGCGATCGCGAGGGCGTCGAGGGCGAAGGCCAGGGTCGCGAACAGCGTCATCGCAATCTGAAAGGCCGCGAGCTCGGGGGAGCCGAGCTGGGCGGCAACGAACACGGCGAGCAGCATGGCGGCGCGCAGGCTGAGGGTGCGCACGAACAGCCAGCCGCCGCTCCTGGCACCGAGCAGCAGCCCGGCCCGGTGCGGGCGCAGCGGGGCGCTGTGACGCCTGGCATGCCGGGTGACCACGACGAGATAGACGACGACCATGCCCCACTGCGCCACAACGGTGCCGACGGCTGACCCGGCGATGCCCCAGCCGAGCAGGTAGATGAACACGTAGTTCAGTGCGATGTTCGCGCCGAAACCGATGCCGGCCACGTAGAGCGGGGTGCGGGTGTCCTGCAGGCCGCGCAGCAGGCCGGTTGCCGCGAACACCAGCAGCATGGCGGGCAGGCCGAACATGGAGATGCCGAGGTAGGTCGCGGCATCCGCTGTCACGGCGGATTCAGCGCCGAACGCCCCGACCAGCGCCGGGGTGGCGAGCAGGCCGCCAGCCGCGAGCACGACGCCGAGGCCGAGGGCGAGCCAGAGCCCGTCGATGCCGACCGACACCGCCCTCTTGGAATCGCCCGCACCGAGCCAGCGAGCCACGGCCGGGGTCGTGCTGTAGGCGAGAAAAACCATGAGACCGATGATGGTCTGCAGCACCGCGCTGGCCAGGCCGAGTCCGGCCAGCGGAGTGGTGCCGAGGTGCCCGACCATCGCCGAATCCGCCAGCAGAAACAGCGGCTCGGCCACGAGCGCGCCGAGCGCGGGTACGGCGAGACGCAAAATGTCCCGGTCGATGGGCTGCGTGCGCAAAATATTGATGCTTCGACTCTACGGCGGCCCTGCGCTCCGTATCACGGCCCAGCCACCTCATGACCCAGCCAGATCGGGCGCCGTCATCCCGGCCACCTCCAAGAATGCCAAACGGATGCGACCGCTAAGACCCGAAATCGCTTCAGCCGACCCGCGAAATTGTTAAGAATTTAGAATCTTTCATCAACGACGTCCCCGAATCCCGCCCATCCCACCTCCCCTGCAGATAGGTTCGTCCTGAAGCCTCCGCTGATCGTGGATGCTCCGGGCACACTTTGCTCTGTCGGCGCCACCATCACCGGTCCGAGGTGTTCTTTTATCCCGCAAGGGTGTTCGCCGCCTCAGGCCGAGCGTGCGGACATCCGCTTCGAAAGGCCCCACCATGCCGGACCCCCAACCGCACCCCGAAACACCCAGTATCGGCGTCGTCCGCGAGAGCGGGGCGGATGAGCGGCGAGTTGCCCTCGTGCCGCGCGCCGTCGCGTCCCTCGTCGCGAAGGGACTCGACGTTGTCGTCGAATCCGGCGCGGGAGCAGAGGCCCTCATGGGTGACGACCTCTACCTCGAAGCCGGCGCCAGCATCGGCGATGCCTGGAGCGCCGACATCGTGCTCAAGGTCGCCCCGCCCACCGACGCCGAGATCGCCCGCCTCGAGCCGGGCGCGACCCTGATCGGGTTCCTGGCACCGCGCAACACGGAGAACAAAATCGCCGCCCTGCAGAACGCCGGCATCATCGGCTACGCGGTCGAGGCGATCCCGCGCATCTCCCGGGCTCAGGTCATGGACGCCCTCTCGTCGCAGGCGAACGTTGCCGGGTACAAATCCGTCATCCTCGCGGCGTCGCTCTCCACGCGGTTCTTCCCGATGCTCACCACGGCCGCCGGCACGGTCAAGCCGGCGAGCGTGCTCGTGCTCGGCGTTGGCGTGGCCGGGCTGCAGGCTCTCGCCACCGCGAGAAGGCTCGGCGGTCGCGCAACCGGCTATGACGTGCGTCCGGAGGTCGCCGACCAGGTGCGGTCGGTAGGAGCCCAGTGGCTCGACGTTGGCATCGATGCTGCCGGAGACGGCGGCTATGCCCGCGAACTCACCGCCGACGAGCGCGCCGAGCAGCAAAAGGCGCTCGAGGCCGCGATTTCCACGTTCGACGTCGTGATCACGACGTCGCTGGTTCCGGGACGCCCGGCACCGCGGCTCGTGACCGCTGCGGCCGTGCACGGCATGAAACCCGGCAGTGTCGTCATCGACATGGCCGGGGAGACCGGCGGCAACTGCGAGCTCACCGTTCCCGGCGAGACCGTCATTATCGGCGGCGTCACCATTGCCTCCCCGCTCAATCTGCCCTCGACGATGCCCGAGCATGCTAGTGAGCTCTACTCAAAGAACCTCACCGCCCTGCTCGAGTTGCTCGTGCGGGACGGCCGGCTCGACCCCGACTATTCCGACGACGTGGTGGCGCTCTCCTGCGTTACACGTGACTCAGTCTCGAACAGGAACTAACCCATGGACTCCTTTCTGGCGAACATCGCCATCCTCGTGCTCTCGGGCTTCATCGGCTTCGCAGTCATCTCCAAGGTTCCGAACACGCTGCACACCCCGCTCATGTCGGGAACCAACGCCATTCACGGCATCGTCGTGCTCGGCGCCCTCGTGGTGCTCGGTACGGCCGAGAATCCCGGCATCCCTTTGCAGATCATCTCGTTCGTGGCCATCGTGTTCGGAACCGTCAACGTCATCGGCGGCTTCGTCGTGACCGACCGGATGCTCGCCATGTTCAAAACCCGCCCAGTCGACACCAACACCAGCACCGCGACCGACGGGAAGAACTGACCATGGACATCCTCGTCTACGCCCTGTACATCGTCGCTTTCGCCATGTTCATCCTCGGGCTCTCCGGGCTGACCGCCCCGAGGTCCGCGGTGCGCGGCAACAAGATCGCTGCGGCCGGCATGGCTGTCGCCGTCGTCGCGACCCTGATCCACATCCGCGAGACCAGCAGCTGGGTGATCATCGTCGCGGCTCTCGTTGTGGGCGTGATCCTCGGCATCCCGCCCGCCCGCAAGGTGAAGATGACGGCAGTACCGCAGCTCGTCGCGCTGTTCAACGGAGTCGGCGGCGGAACCGTCGCGCTCATCGCCTGGGGTGAGTTCATCGAAAGCGACGGCTTCACCGGCCTGCACGCGGCCTCCGGCCCGGTGCTCCCGCTCGTCATCGCCTCCCTGTTCGCGGCGATCATCGGCTCACTGTCGTTCTGGGGTTCGATCGTCGCCTTCATGAAACTTCAGCAGATTCTGCCCGGGCGCCCCCTGTCGGTCGGCCGCCTGCAACAACCGCTCAACGCGATGTTGTTTCTCGGCGCCATCGTCGCGGCCGTCATCGTCGGGATCGGCTCAACCACCACCGGCGCTGACTTGGTTTGGTTCGTGGCGATCCTCATCCTGGCGGGCATCCTCGGGGTTATGACCGTGCTCCCGATTGGCGGCGCCGACATGCCTGTGGTCATCTCGCTGCTCAACGCCCTCACCGGTCTCTCCGCGGCGGCGGCCGGGCTCGCGCTCAACAACATCGCGATGATCGTCGCCGGCATGATCGTCGGAGCATCCGGTCCCATCCTCACCAACCTCATGGCCAAAGCCATGAACCGGTCGATTCTGTCCATCGTCGCCGGCGGCTTCGGCGGCGGCTCCAAGGGTGTTTCGGCCACGAGCACCGGTGACCAGCACGCGAAGTCCACTTCTGCAGCGGATGCCGCCATCAAGCTGGCCTACGCCAACCAGGTCATCGTCGTGCCCGGCTATGGCCTGGCCGTCGCCCAGGCCCAGCACGCCGTGAAGGACATGGCCAAGGTGCTCGAGTCCCGGGGCATCGAGGTCAAGTATGCGATCCACCCGGTGGCCGGGCGCATGCCGGGGCACATGAACGTGCTCCTCGCCGAGGCCGACGTCTCCTACGACGCGATGAAGGAGATGGACGACATCAACGGCGAATTCTCCCGCACCGACGTCACCATCGTCATCGGAGCCAACGACGTCACGAACCCGGCGGCGCGCAACGACCCGAACTCGCCCATCTTCGGCATGCCCGTGCTCAACGTGACCGAATCCCGGTCGGTGATCGTGCTCAAACGTTCCATGAGCTCGGGCTTCGCCGGCATCGAGAACCCCCTGTTCTTCGCGGCCAACACCACGATGCTCTTCGGCGACGCGAAGAAGTCCGTCGCCCAGGTGACCGAGGAACTCAAGGCGCTGTAGGGGGCTCTTGTTGCATGACTGCGCCCAATGCTGAAATCACACGCTACCGTGCCAGGATCGCCAGTCCTGCCAGGGTTGAGCCGTCCACCAGTGCACGAGCGCGAAACAGGTGATCGGCGGCCGCCGACCCGGGTGCCGCGCGCATCCGCTCGTAGAATTCGACTTCGCCGAGTGGATGCCTGCGCGCTCGCCTATCATGGCCCACACGATCCCGCTATGCGGCTGCCTGTCACCCCGCCCGGATAGGCTGGAGGCATGACTGAGCTGGCGACTGCATCCGGAATCAACAGACACGAACTTGACCCGGAGGTGCGACCGCAAGACGACCTCTTTCGGCACGTGAACGGACAGTGGATCGCGCGCAGCGAAATTCCCGCCGACAAGGCCCGCTGGGGCTCCTTCATGATGCTCGCCGAAGACGCCGAAAAGGCCGTGCGCGAGATCATCATCGAGGCGCAGACCGCGCCGGAGGGCAGCCTCGAACGCAAGTTCGGCGACCTCTACACAAGCTTCCTCGACGAAGAGCGCATCGAAGCGCTCGGCGCGACACCCCTGCACAACGACCTGGCAGCAGTCGATGCCGTCACCACCATCTCCGAATTGCTCGCCACCCTCGGCCGCCTCGAGCGTGGAGGAGTCGCCGGAGCCTTCCACCTCTACGTCGACAACGACCCGGGCAACCCCGAACGCTACCTCGTCTTCATTGCGCAGGGCGGCATCGGCCTGCCTGACGAGTCCTACTACCGCGAAGAGAAATTCGCTGATATTCGCGCCAAGTACCAGCAATTCCTTGAGCGGATGTTCACCCTCGCCGGTTTCGCCGACGCCGCCGGCCGCGCCGCGCGCGTCTTCGAGCTCGAGACCGAACTCGCCTCGCACCACTGGGACAAGGTCGCCACGCGCGACAGTGAGAAGACCTATAACCTGCGCACCTGGGATCAGGTCTCGGCGCTCGCTGCCGGCGCCGACGTCGACCTCTGGTTGGACGGCCTCGACGGCCCGTCCGGTGCTCTCGCTGAGGTCGTCGTGCGCGAACCGAGTTACATTGTCGGACTCGCGGCGACGCTCACCGAGGACCGCCTGGAGGCCTGGCAGGACTGGCTGCGGTGGCAGGTCATCCGCTCGAGTGCTGCGTACCTGTCTGGCGAATTCGTGGAGGCGAACTTCGACTTCTACGGTCGAACCCTGAGCGGCACCCCGCAGCTGCGCGAGCGCTGGAAGCGCGGCGTCTCGCTCGTCGAGGGCGCCCTCGGTGAGGCCGTCGGTCGCATCTACGTGGAGCGCCACTTCAAGCCGAGCGCCAAGGCGAGCATGGACGTGCTGGTCGCCAACCTCGTCGCCGCCTACGAGAACAGCATCAGCACCCTCGACTGGATGACCGAGGAGACCCGCGGGAGGGCGCTCGAGAAACTCAGCAAGTTCACGCCGAAGATCGGCTACCCGGTGAAATGGCGCGATTATTCGAGCCTGGAAATCACCGCCGACGACCTGATCAGCAACGTCAAGGCCGCCGGCGAGTTCGAGTTTCAGCGCGAGCTCGGCAAGATCGGCAAGCCGCTCGACCGCGACGAATGGTTCATGACGCCGCAGACCATCAATGCCTACTACAACCCCGGATTCAACGAAATCGTCTTTCCGGCCGCCATTTTGCAGTTTCCGTTCTTCGACGAGGAGCGCGACCCAGCCGCCAACTACGGCGCGATCGGCGCGGTCATCGGCCACGAGATCGGCCACGGCTTCGACGACCAAGGCTCCAAATACGACGGCGACGGCCGCCTCACCGACTGGTGGTCCGCCGACGACAAGGCCGCATTCGAGCTGCGCACGACCGCACTCATCGCCCAGTTCGAGGGCCTTGAACCAAAGGCTATCCCCGGAAACACCGTGAACGGCGCGCTCACGATCGGCGAGAACATCGGCGACCTCGGCGGGCTTTCCATCGCCTGGAAGGCCTACCTGCTCTCGCTCGATGGCCAGGACAGCCCGGTCATCGACGGCCTCACCGGGCAAATGCGCTTCTTCTTGTCCTGGGCCCAGGCCTGGCAAATGAAATTACGCGACGCTGAGGCCATCCGCTTGCTGGCCATCGACCCGCACTCGCCGAACGAGTTTCGCTGCAACCAGATCGTCAGCAACATTCCCGCGTTCTACGAGGCATTCGACGTTTCCGAAGCGGATGCCCTGTGGCTGGCCCCGGAAAAGCGCGTCACGATCTGGTAGCGGTACCGTCCGCGGCGGGCATGCCGGGGTCCGAGTGGGGTGTCATGATCTGGCCTTCTCGCCTCGGCCAGTTCGCGCGTCCCCCGTCTTTGTTAGGGTTGGCCGTGCGCCTTGATCGGCCAGAGGCTGGCCTTGCGCCGTTTGCCGCTGTAGTCGCTGGCTGAGCCGAGTGACTCAGAGCGGATTGACTCAGAGTAGATTGACGCAGTCCGGGTTTGTAGCAATCGGCAGCACCGAGGGAGGAATGAGCCAACGATGGTCTTGTCCAGCGGTTCTGGTCCGAGCGGCGGCGGGCATCGGTCCGGCCCGGATGCGGGCGATGCCGTCGCCTCAGGTTTGATGCGTTCCCGCCACGCCGCAGCGCCCGGCGGCAAACACCGCGGCGCCGAGACTCCAGAAAGCTTCGCTCGCGGCTTCGCCGCCCTCGGCGACCTTGCCCTGAACGGTGTGCAGGTTTCGGCCCGGGCGACCGACCTCGCGACCGGCCGGGTCTTGTTCTCGGTCGACGACCACGTCTCCATGCCGACCGCGAGTATCGGCAAGGTGCTGCTGCTGATTGAGGTAGCCACGCGGCTGAAAGACGCCGAGTTCGGTATGGCCACGATGCTCGAGCGTACGAATGTCGATGCCGTGAGTGATTCCGGCGTCTGGCAGCACCTACAGGTGGCCCGATTGGGTGTCGCGGATCTCGCCGCGCTCGTCGGGTCGACGAGCGACAACCTCGCGACGAACGTGCTCATTCGCGCCGTCGGGCTGCACTCGGTGCGTGCCCGCACCGAGCAGCTCGGCCTCAGCCGTACGGCACTGCTCGACCTGGTGCGCGACAAACGCGGCCCCGATGACGCACCGCAGCTGTCGGTGGGCAGCGCCAAGGAACTGACCTGGCTGTTCACCGCGCTCGCCCGCGGCGAAATCGTGGACGCTGAGACGAGCGCGCGCGTGATCGGCTGGCTGTCGCTCAACACCGACCTGTCGCTGGTCGCGAGCGCCTTTGGGCTCGACCCCCTGGCGCATCGGGAGAGCGATCACGGCCTGCTCATGGTCAACAAGACCGGCACGACCGCCGGGGTGCGCAGCGAGGTGGGTATCCTCCGTGGCCCTCGGGCCGGTGCGACCTATGCCGTGTCGATGGCATTCGATGACGCCCTGTTGATGACCCGCCTCGCGGTGCTCGAGGGGATGCGCGCGGTCGGGGCGGACCTGCTGGAGTACGTGCACTAGCTCCCGCCAAGTTGTGCCATCGTGTACGGGACGGGCATTGACGCCCGTCACCGGAGCGAAGGAGCTATGCCATGGCGGTTATCGGATGGATTGGACTCGGACACATGGGCGGCCCCATGACGGCGAACCTGGTGAAGGCGGGGCACAGCGTGCGCGGCTTCGACCTCAACGCCGAGGCCCTCGACGCTGCGGTCGCTGCCGGCGTGACCCGAGCGACCAGCATCCAGGACGCCGTTGACGGCACCGACGTTGTCTTCACCATGCTTCCCAAGGGTGAGCACGCCCGCGCGGTGTACTTCGGCGAGGCGGGAGTCTTCGCCCATGCCGACCCGAAAACCCTCCTGGTGGAGTCGTCGACGATCGACATCGAATCCTCCCAGGCCCTGCACGACGCGGCGAAAGCTGCGGGTTTTCGCCTCGTCGACGCCCCGGTCTCGGGTGGCATCACCGGTGCTGAGGCCGGCACGCTCACCTTCATGATCGGTGGCGAAACGGATGCCGTCGCCGACGCGACCACCTACATCCAGCCCATGGCGGCGCACATTATTCCGACCGGCGGGGCCACGACCGGCCAGGCGGCGAAGATCTGCAACAACCTCATGCTGTTCATCAACCTGGCCGCGACCTCGGAGGGGGCGGTTTTGGCCGATCGGCTGGGACTGGACCCGCAGGTTTTCTGGGATATCGCATCCGTTTCATCGGGCGACAGCTGGGCGCTGCGCACCTGGTATCCGATCGAGGGAGTCGTGCCGTCGGCGGCCGTGAACCGCGACTTTTCGCCGACCGACACCCCGCTCGAGATCGGGAAGCACGTCGCCCAGCTGTTCCAGCGCCTGGTCGATCAGGGGCAGGGCGGCAAGGACTGCTCGATGATCGTGAAGCTCGTCGACGGCACCCTGGCCTGACGCTTGCGCCGAGCCGTGAGTTTCATACCCCTTCAAACGCTTCCACGCGTTGAGACGCACGGGGCGGCGGGTTGACCATGGCGACCAGGTGCATCTGGGTTCGTTCAGGTGTTGAGCGCATGGAAGCCTTCCAGAAAGCCGAGAAAGGAACTCAGGCCGACGACGACGGTCAACGTGGTCAGTACCGCGGCGGCCATGGCCCAGTCGGTGCGGGTGAGGGGAATACGCCGCCAGGTGCTGCGCGGGGTCAGGCCGAGGCCGCGCGACTCGAGGGATTGCGCCATCCGCTCGCCCTTGCGAATCGATAGCACCAGCAGGGCGAAGGCTGCCCGACCGTATTGACGGAGGCCGCGAGGCGGCTTGCCATTGGGGCGGAGGGCAGCGCGCACCGCGTGTGCCTGGCGGATGGTCTGCCACTCGCGCGGCAGCTCTTCGAGCATACGGTAGCCGGCGAGTACGGCGTAGGTGAGGCGGGAGCCGAGCCGGGCGTGCTGGTGCAGGCTGGTCATGAGGGCCACGCCGTCGGTCGAGAGCACAAAGCCGATCGAGAGCACGCCGATGACGAGGGTGCGCAGGGCGAGGGCAGCCCCCACGAGCAGTCCCTCGGTGGTGATCCGCAGCACCCCGGACTGCCAGAGTACGTCCCCTGGCCGGCTGAGCGCGTTCACGATCAGAAGGCCGAGAGCAAATGCCAGAAATGGAATATGTGCGAGAACGAATACTTTCACGGGAATGCGAGCCGTGACGGCGACCGCGCCGAGAGCGAGCAGGTACAGCACCAGTGGCGTGATCGGATCGAAAACAAACATCAGCACGAGGGAGACGACGAACAGAAGCGCGAGTTTGACGGTCGGGTTGCGCCTGGCCAGGGCGCTGCCGGGCCGTCGTGTCGGGGGAGCATCGACGTCGATGAGTTGAGCAGTCATGTCGTCGCGCCCACGGCAACGTCGAGCTGACCCAGGACGCGGCGAATCCGCGCGTCAGAATCGAATTCCTTGAGCAGGTGCCGAATCAGCGGGGGCAGCTCGAGCCCGGCCTGCTTCAGCACCTCGTCCCACCGCAACACCTCGAACACCGGCCCGTCGGCGATCACCGTGCGGTCGGCCAGCACGATCACCCGGTCGGCGAGGGTTGCAACGGTACGAAGATCATGACTCGAAAAGAGGATGCTGCGGCCCGCGTCGGCCGCCTGGCCGAGCGCTGCCAGGGTGGCGATGGTGTCCCGGCGATCGAGGCCGAAGGTGGGTTCGTCGGCGAGCAGCACCGGCCGATCGTGCGCGAGCATGGCGGCGACGCTGAGCCGCCGCTTCTCGCCGCCGCTCAGTCGATACGGGCTTTGATCGGCGAGGTGGGTCAACCGGTGCCGGTGCAAAATGGCCTGAAGCTCGTCATCGCTCAGGCTCGGCAGCCCATGCCGAATCTCGCCGCGCACGGTGTGCTCGACGAATTGGTGCTCGGCATTCTGAAAGATCATGCCGGGTCGGGCGCCGGTCACGGTGCCTACCGATGGCCGGTGCAATCCCGCCAAGGTCAGCAGCAACGAGGTTTTGCCCGTTCCATTGCCGCCGAGCAGGGCCACGATTTCGCCGCCCCGCAGATCGAGGCTGACGCCGGCGAGAACCGTTGTGGCGGTCCCGTTCGGCGCGCCAACCCCGCGATCAATGGCCACATCCGTGGCGGTCAGAACGATCCGGCCGAAGTCCTGCCGTCGCCCTAAGGCTTCGGCCGGCTCGCCGAGTGACCGGAGGCCGGCGCGCACGCCCGGTTCGCCGAGCCCGCCGGCGCACCCGGTCACGGCGAGCAATTCGGTTTCGAGCGGAAGCCAGCATCCGTTTTGATTGAGCGAGCGCCCATGCTGGGCGAGCACGTCGACCGTGGGGCCATCGGCAATGACGGTTCCGGCCTCGCCGAGCACGAGTGCGCGTGGCGGCAGCCCGGCGATTCCCGCCGTGCCCGTGAACTCGTCGATGCGGTGTTCGACCAGCACGACGGCCGGCCGGTAGGTGTCGACGGCCGAACGGATGGCGCGGCGCACGGCGCCCAGGCCCGCCGCGTCGAGCATCGAGGTGGGTTCGTCCAGCAGGAGCACGGCCGGTTCGGCGATGAGGGTGGCGGCGAGGGCCACGCGCTGGCCTTCGCCGCCGGACAGCTGCCCGGTCGACCGGTGTCGCAGCATCCGTGCCTGAACAGCGTCAAGCGCGCGATCGATGCGCGCCGAGATAAGCGCCGGGTCGACACCGCGGTTTTCGAGCGGCAGGGCAAGCTCCTGTTCGACGTCGGGCAGGCAGACCGACGATGCGGGGTCCTGCGCGACCACGCCGACGAGCCGGGACAGCTCGACGACGGAGGTTTCGATACTGAGCGTCCCTCCCATGCGCACACTGCCGCCGAGCGAGGCTACGACCGAATGCGGAATGACGCCGGTGATGGTCTGCAACAGGGTGGATTTGCCCGAACCGGAGGCGCCGAACACGATGAGCTGCTCGCCCGGCGCGAGGCGCACCGACACGTCGCTGAGCACGGCCTCGGGCCGACGCGGAAATCGCACCGACACGTCCTGCAGTGTCAGGATGTCGGTCTCAGGCACGGGCGAGGCGATCGCGGCCGATCGCGAAATTGTCGACGACGCCAGTTTTGTCGAGGGCATCGACGATGAGTTTGGCCAGCAGTCCGCCGAGAATCACGCCGGAGATCAGCTGAATCGCGAGGCGCAGCAGAAAGATCTCCTGGCCGTACCAGCCGGAGCGAAATGCCGAGTAGAAGAACACCAGCCCGGCGCCGAGCAGCCCCGAAAGTGCGTAGGTCAGCCAGCCGTAGTTGCGGTAGCGAGTGAGGGCGAACGGAATCTCGCTGCCCGCGCCTTGAATGGCGGCGGCGACGAAGAGCAGCGGCCCGACCATGGAGCCGAGAAAGACGACCTCGATCACCGACGCGATAACCTCCGCAAAGATGCCGGCGAACGGCCGTCGCACGATGGCGATCGCGATCGGGGCGACGAGCAGCCAGGAGCCGAGCAGAAAGTGCTGCGCGAGGTCGCCGGCCGGACCCATCGCGATCGACAGGGCGGTCCATGCCTGCACGAATATCCAGTACAGAAAGCCGAACACGACACCGAGCACGACGACAAGCACGAGGTCTTTGAGGCTCCAGTGCCTTTTCTTGGCGGATGCTGTGGGCATGGCTGTTTCCTTCTGGTCGGCGTCAGGACGCATGGGAGTTCAGGCTCGGGCTGTTGAGGGACAGGGTCGCGTGCGTCGCCACGTGCTGCACCGTTCGGCCGGCCACGATCCAGCCGGCGGCGATGACCTGCAGCACGAGGGCGAGGTCGCCCTCGAGCCGGGTGACGAAGTGCTCGCTGTGTACCGTGAGCCCGGAGGCCTTGGCACTCTCGATCGCGGCGTAGATGTCGCGCATGTGATCGGCGGAAGCAGAACCGGTGCCGTCATCCAGTGGATACAGTGCCCATTCTGCGACAGCGTGTACGCCGGTGGGCGTGAGGTTCACGACCTCGGCGAAGAGCCCGCCGTTGGGCGGCAGCGTGCAGGTGACTTCGCCGGGGCATCCTCGGGAGAATTGCACGGTTGCCGTGACGTGGGCTCCGCTGCGGCTCGCGCCGGCGACGACCTGGCTGACGTAGCGCAGCAGGTCGGGTTCGGCGCCGGACAGGTAGGTGCTGACGACGCCGGTTTGAAGTGCGATCCCGGTCGAATCTGCCTGCTGGAGTGCGTCGAGAATGACGGCGGCGTAGTCGTCGCGCATGACGGCGAGGGTGAGGCGCGCGCCAATGCCGAACTCCGCCGGTGTGGCTGTGAAGGGGGTTTCTGGAATGATCGTGCCCATTTCTTTCGTGGGGGCACGGGAAAGACGAGTCAGCCTCCCTGCGCTGGCATGATCCAGATCAGGTTCGACGGTCGAAGCCTCTGCAGCTTCCTCTCAGCCCGATTAATCGGACTCCCGTGTTGATACAACGAAAGTATGGCATGCCCGTGGCTGCCCGATCCTCGAGTAGACAGTCTGGCTAACTAGTGAGACTATGTAGTCATGCAACCGAAAACCTGGCCAGCCGAGTGGATGCGCGCCGCCCTTGGCCTCTGCGTGCTCCGCACGCTGGCGCCCGGCCCGACCTACGGCTACGCGATCGCATCGGCGCTCGAATCCGCCGGCTTCGGCGCCATCAAGGGTGGCACGCTCTATCCGCTGCTCACGCGCTTCGAAGCCGCCGGCTGGATCGCCGCCGAATGGCGACCGGGCGCCGGGGGACCTGGCCGCAAGTACTTCTCGCTCACCGACGACGGCCAGCAAGAGCTCACCGACCAGACCGCCCACTGGGTGCTCTTCTCCACCACCGTGCACGACCACCTGCAGAAAGGGCCGGCCGAATCATGATGACCAGCAACCCGCGCGATCCCGACAACGGAAGCACCGACATCCGCTCTAAAGTGACCGACGACGCCACCTGGTTCGACGAGTTCACCATCGAACTGCGGCTGCTCGGCGTGCGCGGCGACGCAATCGGAGATGCCCTGGCCAGCGCTCGGGAGTTTCTCGCCGATTCCGGCACGAGCGCCCTGGAGTGCTTCGGCAACCCCAAGCGCTACGCGGCCGAGCTGGGCCTGCTGACCATCCCGCTGCGCCGAGTGAACCGTGGGGGTTTGCTGGCCGGTCTCGGAGCGTTCGGACTCTTCGGCTTCCTGCTTTCCGCCCTCCCGCTCGTGCATGGTACGGCGGTGAAGATCGACCTGAAAACACTCGTGGTGTTCGTTGCCGCAGTCGTCGTGATCCTGCTCGTGCCGACATTTCTCAAGGCGCTCGCACGCCTGCGCTTGCGCGCCTGGATGGTCGTGGTCGCGGCGGTATTGGGTGTCGGCACCTCTCTTGGCCTCGGGCTGTGGAGCAGCTCGAGAGTGCTCTATACCGTGCCCGCCCTGCCGATCGTGATCGTCTCCGCGCTGCTCGTGCTCGTTCCGGCGATCTGGAGTCAGGCGAGCCATTCCCTGAGTGACGACGCGATTGTCGACCCGGGCGGGTCGCCCGAATTCCGGCAGTCGTTCTCGACGCGCCTGTTCCTCGGCGTGGTCACCTGGTCGATGGTGGCTGCGTCGATCGTGGTCTGGCTGTTCGCGCTGTTCGGCGAGCCGCTCGAGCGCTAATCGGCCGTGGCCACGGCTCTCGCCCTCGAACCGTGAGTTTGACCCTGGCGCGGCCGCCGAGCCGTGAGTTTGACCCCGATTCCGGCGCGGTTTGGGGTCGAAACTCACGGCTCGACGTCAGAAACTCACGGGTCGGCGAAAAAATGGGCGAAGTACGAGCTCAGGGATACCCGACAAACCAGAGCAGCGCGATCTCCCACGGCGGCAGCCGGTCGAGGCGGGGGGCGGAGCGCGCTCAGTCGCCGCCCCCCGCCCCCGTTCGTCTTCGCCGCAGACTATCCGCCTCTAGCAGCAGCGTCCCTGCGGGTTCGCATCCTGACGGTCGGTCTGGTCGCGCCAGAATTCCCGCTCTGTCATGAGCGGATGCGGCGCGCGGCCCACGCCCGCAGCATCCGTTTCGCAGACGCTCGCGTGGTGCGCCACATATTTCTCGTAGGCATCCTCGCCGAGGATCCCCTTGAAGAACCAGACCACCCCGCGGGCGCCCTTGCGGACGCCCGCCAACAGGGTCATCAGTGACCCTTGATTTTGATCTTCTTGTGCACCGGCAGGGCATCCCACTCGGCCTGCAGCACCTTCTCGGGCGGGGTCATGATGAATCCAGCCGGGGCGTAGGTCTGCGACTGCACGGCGTCATCTTCACTCGTCGCACTGGAGTTCTTGCGGTACGCGTTCCAAGTGGCCTGAAGAGCCGTGAGAATCACGATGATCGCGAGCACCACGAACACGATCGACAGCACGCCCTGAACCATTGTGTTGCGCACGACAGCTTCCATGGCTTCGACGCTCGGTGCGGTGCCAAAGCTCGTCTCGCCAGCGGCGAGGGCCTCGGAGAATGCGCGGTTCTGCGCGAAGTAACCGATGCCCGGGGTGGTCGAGAAGATCTTCAGGAACGACGCCGAAATCGTGACGACGGCAGCGAATCCGAGCGGAAGCGCCACGACCCAGAGGTATCTGAACAGTCCACGCTTGGCGACGATGGCCATGCACACGGCCAGCGCGATCGCCGCAAGCAGCTGGTTGGCGATTCCGAACAGCGGGAACAGCGTGTTGATGCCGCCGAGCGGATCGGTCACCCCCATCAGCAGCACTGCACCCCAGGCGGCGACCATGATGGCCGTGGCGGCCCAGGCGCCGGGACGCCAGGAGGTGTTCTTGAACTTCGGGAAGAAGTTACCGAGGCTGTCCTGCAGCATGAAGCGGGCGACGCGGGTGCCGGCATCCACTGCGGTGAGAATGAAGAGTGCTTCGAACATGATGGCGAAGTGATACCAGAAGCTCATCATTGACGTGCCACCGACGAGCTGCTGCATAATGTGCGAGAGGCCGACGGCGAGCGTCGGCGCGCCGCCGGTGCGGGAAACGATTGACTCCTCGCCGACGTTGGTCGCCATGTCGGTCAGCATGTCGGGCGTGAGGTTGACGCCGGTCAGGCCGAGGCTGTTCACGAAGGCGACCGCACCCTGCACGGTGCCGCCGGTGAGGGCGGGCGAGGAGTTCATGGCGAAGTAGATGCCGCGGTCGATCGACAGCGCGGCGACGAGGGCCATGATCGCGACGAGCGACTCCATGAGCATGCCGCCGTAACCGATGAAGCGGGTCTGGCGTTCCTTCTGAATGAGCTTCGGCGTGGTTCCCGAGGCGATGAGCGCGTGAAAACCCGACAGGGCGCCGCAGGCGATCGTGACGAACAGGAAGGGGAACAGCGTTCCGGCGACGACCGGACCGGTGCCGCTCGATGCGAATTCGCTCACGGCCGGCACGCTGATTTCGGGACGGATGATGACGATCGCCACGGCGAGCATGCCGATCGTGCCGATCTTCATGAAGGTCGACAGGTAGTCGCGCGGGGCGAGCAGCAGCCAGACCGGCAGGATAGCGGCGATGAAGCCGTAGATGATGATGCCCCAGGCAATGGTGACCTTGTCGAGCAGCAGGTAGGTCTGACCCCAGTCGGTGCCGGCCACCACGCCGCCGCCGATGATGGCGGCGATGAGCAGCACGAAGCCGATGATGGAGATTTCGGTGATCTTGCCCGGGCGGAAGAAGCGCAGGTAGCAGCCCATGAACAGCGCGATCGGGATGGTCATACCGACCGAGAAGACGCCCCACGGGCTTTCGGCGAGGGCGTTCGTCACCACGAGGGCGAGGATCGCCACGATGATGACCATGATCACGAGGGTCGCGATGAGAGCGGCGGTGCCGCCGATCACACCGAGTTCGTCGCGGGCCATCTGGCCGAGCGAACGACCGCCGCGGCGCATGCTGAAGTGCAGAATCAGGTAATCCTGTACCGCGCCGGCGAGAACGACGCCGACAATGATCCAGATAGTGCCGGGCAGGTAGCCCATCTGCGCGGCCAGAACGGGGCCGACCAAGGGGCCGGCGCCGGCGATGGCAGCGAAATGGTGGCCGAACAGCACGCGACGGTCGGTCGCGGCGAAGTCCTTGCCGTCGGCCTTGTACTCGGCCGGGGTGGCGCGACGGTCATCCGGGCGAATGATGTGCTTCTCGATGAACTTCGAGTAAAAACGGTAGCCAATGAGATAGGTGCAGATCGCGGCGAACACGAACCAGATCGCGTTGACGGTTTCACCGCGCACGACGGCGAGCATGACCCAGCTGAGGCCACCGAGCAGTGAAATAGCTGACCAGATCGCAATTTTTAGGGGCGTCCAGTGGCGATCGTGGGCGTCAAGTTCCTCCGGATCCAGAGCGACCGCGAGGTCGTGCGGAATCCGTTTCAGAGCGGTCGGTGATTCGGTCGTGTTGGACGCGGCGCCCATTTCTCCTCCTTGAGCCAAGGCAAATCCTGTGAATCTGCCTACTAACGTTACCTCCGAGCGAGAAAGGCTGAGCACCAGGGCGGGAACTCGGGTCGGATCGAGCGCGTAAAATGGGTAACCGGGCATTCGCTCGCATTCTGCGCCTTCGACCATTGGAGCCACCGTGGCCGCACCCACTCATCTTGATTCCGTCATCGCCCTCGCCCGCCACCGCGGCTTCGTTTTTCAGGCCGGCGAGATCTACGGCGGTTCCCGCTCCGCCTGGGACTACGGACCCCTCGGCGTTGAGCTCAAGGAAAACATCAAGAAGCAGTGGTGGCGTTCGATGGTCACCAGCCGAGACGACGTCGTCGGCCTCGACTCCTCCGTGATTTTGCCTCGCCAGGTCTGGGAAGCATCCGGTCACGTCGAGGTTTTCAGCGACCCGCTGATCGAGTGCACGAGCTGCCACAAGCGTTTTCGCGCCGACCACCTCGAAGAGCAATATGAGGAAAAGAAGGGCCGCCCGCCCGAAAACGGCCTCGACGACATTGCCTGCCCGAACTGCGGCAATCGTCACATCTGGACCGAGCCGCGTGCCTTCTCCGGCCTGCTCAAGACGTACCTTGGCCCGGTCGATGACGAGGCCGGTATGCACTACCTGCGCCCCGAAACCGCGCAGGGCATCTTCGTGAACTTCGCCAACGTGCTGCAGGCGTCGCGCTCCAAGCCTCCGTTCGGCATCGGCCAGATCGGCAAGAGCTTTCGTAACGAGATCACCCCCGGAAACTTCATCTTTCGCACCCGCGAGTTCGAGCAGATGGAGATGGAATTCTTCGTCGAGCCCGGTACGGACGAGACCTGGCACCAGTACTGGATCGACACCCGCATGAAGTGGTACACCGACCTCGGAATCAACCCCGAAAACCTACGCCTGTTCGAGCACCCAGCCGAGAAGCTCTCGCACTACTCCAAGCGCACCGTCGATATCGAATACCGCTTCGGCTTCACCGGCACCGAGTTCGGTGAACTCGAGGGCGTGGCGAACCGCGGCGACTTCGACCTGTCGACGCACGCCAAGGCATCCGGTAAAGACCTCTCCTACTTCGACCAGACCAAAAACGAGCGCTGGACGCCCTGGGTGATCGAGCCCGCGGCCGGCCTGACCCGGTCGCTGATGGCCTTCCTGGTCGATGCGTATGTCGAAGAAGAGGTTCCGAACAATAAGGGCGGCGTCGACAAGCGCACCGTGCTCAAGCTTGACCCGCGCCTGTCGCCGGTCAAGGCCGCCATCCTGCCGCTGTCGCGCAACGAGAAGCTCTCCCCGATGGCCCGCGAGCTCGCGTCGAGCCTGCGCCAGCTCTGGAACGTCGACTTCGACGACGCCGGCGCCATCGGCCGTCGCTACCGTCGCCAGGACGAGATCGGCACCCCGTTCTGCATCACGGTCGACTTCGACTCGCTCGACGACCAGGCCGTAACCGTACGCGACCGCGACACCATGGCGCAGGAGCGCGTGCCGCTCGCCGAGCTCGAGGCCTACCTGGCCGTGCGCCTCCGCGGCGCTTAGCGTTCAACCAATGGATGCCGCGACTCGGTCTCGAAAACCGCGCCGCGGGCATCCGTCAGGCAGACTGTAGAGCATGAAAGCGGTCTATTTCGAAGAATTCGGGGTGCTTCCGGTGCTGCGCGAGGTGCCAGAGCCGCTGATAAGTGCGGCCGGCGTGATCGTGCGGGTCGAGGCGACCGGACTCTGCCGCAGCGACTGGCACGGCTGGCTCGGCCATGACGCCGACATTGCGCTGCCGCACGTTCCCGGCCACGAACTGGTCGGCGTGATCGACGCTGTCGGGCCGCTCGTGCGCCGATTTCGGGTTGGTCAGCGCGTGACGGTGCCGTTCGTCTGCGCCTGCGGCGAGTGCCCGGAGTGCGACGCCGGCAACGGACAGGTCTGTCGCAACCAGACCCAGCCCGGATTCACCCACTGGGGTTCCTTCGCCGAGCGGGTCGCGCTGCACAACGCCGACGTGAACCTCATCGCCATCCCCGATGACCTCGACGCCGGCGCTGCCGCGATGCTCGGCTGCCGGTTCGCCACCTCGTACCGCGGACTCGTGCACCAGGCACGGCTGCAGGCGGGCGAAACCCTCGTGGTCGTCGGCTGCGGTGGAGTCGGCCTAAGCGCGGTCATGATTGGGCAGGCGCTCGGCGCCATCGTCATCGCCGTCGACATCAATTCCGACGCGCTCGAGGCGGCGAGCCGGGTGGGAGCTGCTCACGTCGTCAACTCGGCCGAACTGCCCGACGACGAGGTGGTCGAGCGCGTTCGGGCGCTCGCATCAGGGGGTGCAGACGTGAGTCTCGAGGCGCTCGGCCGGGAGAATACGGTGGCCATCGGCATCCGTTCCCTGGCAACGCGTGGGCGGCATGTGCAGATCGGCCTGCTGGCGGACGACCCGCGGATACCGCTCGGCACGGTGATTGCGCGGGAACTGACTGTGCTCGGCAGCCATGGCATGCCCGCCCACGACTATCCGGCGCTGCTGGACCTTGTGCGGAGCGGCGGGTTGCGCCCTCAGGACCTGATCAGCCGCCGAATCACCCTCGCCGAAGCGCCTGCGGCACTCGCAGCCATGTCCACGCCCGGTGCGGCCGCCGGAGTCACCCTGATCGAGGTGACCCGGCCGATCTGACCCTCGCGAATTGCCTCGTTTGGCCCCCCGAGACCGCAGCGCCTGGCCCGTCGGTATCAGCAGGCGGCGCTGAACGGATGCTCAGGGCTGGCCGACACGGTCGGCCGTTCGGGACAGCTAGGAGGCGATTGCGCCGGCATCCGTTGCTCCGGCATCCGCTGCGCCGGTGGCGGGCAGCGTCACGTCGATGCCGAATAGGGCGTCGAGGCCCCCGAGGTAGGCGTCTTGCTCGCCGGCGCGGGCGAGCTCGCGGGCCCGCACCATGGGAGTGTGCAGCAGCACGCCGGCCAGGTGGCGCAGGGCCGACTCGGTCGCCTCGCTCGAATCGCCGCGGCTGCGGGCCCGGGCGATTTCGGCGTCGCGCAGCTCGAACACGTAGCTGCGTAGCGCCACCACGGCCGGGGTGAGGCTCTGCTCTTCGGCAACGTCGGAGAACTTGCGGGCCGCCTTGCCGACGATTTCTCGGGCTTCGGTCGTGGCGTTGAGCTCTTCGAGCGGGGCGTGGATGCTGATGGTTTCAAGGTCGAGCAGCTCGACGCCGGGTACCAGGGTCACGTCGGGGGCGACGTTGCGGGGCAGGCCGAGGTCGATGATGAGTTGCGGCGGCGCCTCTGGACCGGCGTCGGCCGGGCAGATGCGGGTCGGAGCGTCGGCGGTGGCGCCCGAAATGGCGAACGGATCAATGCCGATCTCGGCGCGGCCACGACTGATCAGGGCCGCATCGATCACGTGGTCATCGCGCAGGGTGCAGGTGACGACAACGTCGGCACGCGCCACCTCGGCAGCGAAATCCGCAGCGGGAACGGCTTCAATGCCGTGCGAGGTCGCGAATCCAACGGCGCGCCCGGATGGCGAGTAGACGCGAACGTTCTCGGCTCCGCGGTCGCGCAGGGCGGCGAGCGAGGCGCCGGCGTAGCGGCCGGTACCGACGAGCAGCACGCGGGCACTCGACCAGTCGCTGACCCGGCTTTCGGCCAGTTCGAGGGCGAGGCGCACGATCGAGCGGCCGGCCGAGCCGATGCCGGTGCGGTTCTTGACCCCGCGGGAAGTTTGGGAGGCGCGCTGAAACAGGCGCTCAAGTTCGGGGCTCGTGGTGCCATCGGCGCGAGCCTGTTCCAGTGCGCGCCGCACCTGGCCGGCGATTTCGACCTCGCCGACGACGACCGATTCGAGGCCGCTGGTCACGGCGAACAGGTGCTCGGCGACGCCATTGCCGTGCACGAGAGTGAGATTGTCACGCAGGGTGTCTTCGGCGACGCCGGTGCTCGCGCTCACGGCTTCGATCGCCGCGTAAACGGCGGGCAGCGGCGACACGCCGTAGGGTTCATCGAGATCGAGGTAGGCCTCGAAGCGGTTGCAGGTCGCGACGACGACGGCACCGCTGAGCCGACCGTGCTGCTCGACCATGCGGGTGGCCGCAACGCTTCCGCCGACAGACAATTTCTCCAGCACATCGAAGGTGGAGTTTTTGTGACTGGCCGACAGAAGAATGAGCACTAGCCAATTCTACGACTTATTGCTGTACGCTTCCGGCGCGCATCGTCAGGGATGTTTGAGAGGATGGGGGGGATGATCCTCGACGCGCAGCATCCACTCTCCTCCGGCCTCACCGCCGACTCCCGCCTGATTCAGGCCTATCAGGGCGTTCGACCCGACGTGACCCCGGTGTGGTTCATGCGCCAGGCCGGGCGATCACTGCCCGAATACCGTGAACTGCGCGTCGGTACGCGCATGCTCGACGTGTGCCTCGACCCCGAACTGGCGAGCGAAATCTCGCTGCAGCCGGTGCGGCGCCACAACGTCGACGCCGGAATCTTCTTCAGTGACATCGTCGTTCCACTCAAGCTCGTCGGTGTCGACGTGACGATTGTGGCCGGCAAGGGCCCGGTGCTCGGCAAGGCCGTGCGCACGTCAGCGGATGTCGACGAGCTCACCGCCCTGGATCCCGCCATTCTCGATGAGGCCCTCGCGCCGATTCGCGACGCCGTGGGCCGCGCGGTTTCCCAGCTCGGATCGACCCCGCTGATCGGTTTCGCCGGCGCGCCATTCACCCTGGCCGCGTACCTGGTCGAGGGCGGTCCGTCGAAGGATCACATCCACGCCCGCACGCTCATGCACGCCGAGCCCGAAGCGTGGGCGCGGCTCATGGCCTGGACCGCCGATGTCACCGGCCGGTTCCTGCGTGCCCAGGTGCTCGCCGGCGCGAGCGCTGCCCAACTGTTTGACTCGTGGGCCGGAGCCCTGTCACTGGCCGATTATGCGGCATCCGTTGCGCCAGCTTCGGCGGCAGCGATCGCGCATGTGCGCGGCCTCAGCTACAGCGTCAACGGCGCTGATCGCAATGTACCGATCGTGCATTTCGGCGTGGGCACCGGCGAACTGCTGAAAGAAATGCACAATATCGGCGCCGACGTCGTTGGCGTCGACTACCGGGTGCCGCTCGATGAGGCCAACCGCCGACTCGGCGGAGCTGTTCCGGTACAGGGAAACGTCGACCCGGCCCTGCTGACGGCGCCGTGGCCCGTGCTCGAAGCGCACGTGCGCGACGTCCTCGAACGCGGACGCAGTGCACCCTCGCACGTGCTCAACCTCGGCCACGGCGTTCCGCCCGACACCGACCCCGACGTTCTCACCCGCCTGGTCAGCCTCGTGCACGACGTGAGCGCGGCCGAGTAGGAGCCAGCATGACCAGACCAATCGACGTTCTCGTCATCGGCGGGGGAGTGGCCGGCCTGGTCGCCGCCCGCGAATGCGCCCAGGTCGGCCTGGCCGTGACCGTCATCGAGACAACGGATGCCGTCGGCGGCCCGGTCGCCGGCCACGTTCTCGACGGGCTCACCCTCGACAGCGGCGCCGAGAGCTTCGCTGTGCGCGGAGGCACGGTCGCGTCGTTCATCGAGGATCTCGGCCTCACCGACCAGATCGTGGCCCCCAATGTCGCCGGGGCCTGGCTGCACTTGCCGGCCCTCAAGCAAGCGGATGCCGCGATGAGCGTTCCGCTGCCCAAGGCCGGCGTTCTAGGAATCCCCGGTTCACCGCTCGCCGACGACGTGCGCCGCGTCATTGGCTGGAAGGGGGCGCTGCGCGCCTACGCCGACCGTCTCATGCCCGTGCTCACGATCGGCCGCGAGCACAGCCTCGGTGACCTCGTGAAAAAGCGCATGGGCCAGCGCGTGCTCGACCGGCTGGTGGAACCCGTCGCGTCCGGCGTCTACACGACGAGCGCCGTCGACCTCGAGATCGATGTGGTCGCCCCCGGACTCAACCGTGCCCTCACCACGGCCGGCTCGCTCTCCGGCGCGGTCTCGGCCCTGCGTGCTGGCGCCCCGGCCGGGTCTAACGTCGGCGGCCTGCTCGGCGGAATGGCCAGCCTGCCCGCCGCGATCGTGGCCGCCCTGCAACGCCACGACGTGGCGATTCTGACCGGAACCACGGCCACAGCATTGGCCCGCTCGGGCACAGACGACGCGCCGACCTGGTCCGTCACCGTCACTCGGCAAGCGGATGCCGCCCCGACCGACCCCGCTGCCCCGGCCGAACCCGCCGGCCAGGCCGACAGCGCCGCGCCCGCTGACGCGGGTGCGCCGACCGACCCCGCCGCGCCGCTTGCTCGACCGACCGACCGTACGCCCACCGTGAGCACCGTGCCCGCTGCCGAGCGAACCACCAGCACCCTCACCGCCCGTTACCTCATCATCGCGACCCAGGGCGCGCAGGCACTGCGCCTGGTCAACCCGCTCGGTGACCAGTTCGACGCCCTCGCCGAGCTCGACTGGCCAGCACCGACTGCCGTCACCCTCACCACGCTCGTGCTCGATGCGCCAGCCCTCGACGCGCACCCACGCGGCACCGGCGTGCTCGTCTCGGCCGATGCCCCCGACGTCACCGCGAAAGCTCTCACCCACGTCACCGCGAAGTGGGCCTGGGTCGCCGAAGCGGCCGGCCCCGGCCGCCACGTCGTGCGGCTGTCTTACGGCCGCGCCGGCCAGCCCAACCCGACCGACGACCTGAGCGACAAGGAGCTGCAGGCCCTCGCCCTGCACGACGCGAGCGCCCTGCTCGGTGTGCCACTGGCAGCGGCCGCGGTGCGCGCTTTCGCCCGCACCGAGTGGCGCGACGCCCTGTCGCCGGCCACCCTCGGTGCTCCGGAACGCGCGCAGCAGGTGCGCGAGGCCGTCGCCGCGACCCCCGCAATGGAGATCACCGGTGCGTGGCTGGCCGGAACCGGCCTCGCCTCGGTCATCCCACACGCACTCGAGGCCGGCGACCGCATCCGCCACGCCGCCCTCGGCCTGACCATCACCGGGCCGGACGAGTAGTCCCGGTACCGAACCGCGGAGATCCTCGTCTTGAACCGCGAATGCGGCCCGAATGCGGCCCGATTGGCCGGAATGCGGCCCGATCCGCCGGATTGGCCGGATTCTCCGCAGTTATGCACGGGCCCCGAACGGTGGGCGCGCAGGTGCCCCAAACTGTGCACTTCCTGTATTGATACGAGCACTCCGAGACATACCCGGGCATCACCCGAGATCGAAACGGCGAACCGGGTTACTCTGGGGAGACCTTACGAAAGTGGAGACTCAATGCGCGGAAAGCTTCTGTTCATCACGGGCGGCCTCGTTGGCTATGTGCTCGGTGCACGCGCCGGCCGCAAACGTTACGACCAGATCGCCGCCGCCGCCAATGACCTCTGGAACGCCAAACCTGTGCAACGCCGGGTGACCGAAGTGCGCGACGCCGCGCTCGAACTCGTCGGCGACGTTCCCGTGACCCTGTACAACGCCGGCAAGAAGGCCGTCACGCAGGCTGTCGCCAAAAAGAAGAAGAACAAGAAGGCGGCTGCCCAGACCTCGACAACGTCAGCGAAAGCGGATGCCGCCGCCCCCGCAGCCACGGCCAGCACCACGACGAGCCGCACGGCCGCCGCGAAGCCGAAGGCGACCGAGAAGCCGACACCGACGGCCAAGGCCAAGCCGGCGGCTGACGACGCCCAGTAGCTCGTAGAATTCGGACACCCGTTACACCGCCGGGCGCGACACCCCGACGACACCCGAAAACAGGGAAGGCAATTCGTGACTAGCAGTGGATTCAACCCGAAGAGCAAACGTCCGTTGCTCGCGCTGATCGGGGAACTGCCCGGCCAGATCAGCGCTCTCGTGAAAGCCGAACTCGATGCCTTCAAGGCCGAGTTCACGGCCAAAGCCAAGAATTTCGGCATCGGTGCCGGCCTCTTCATCGTGGCCGGGGCTTTTCTGTTCTTCGCGCTCGGGGTGCTCGTTGCCCTCTTCGTGATCTTGCTGGCCCTCGTGCTGCCGCTCTGGCTTGCCACGCTCATCGTGCTGGTCGGGCTCCTGCTCATTGCCGCACTCCTCGTGCTCATCGGAGTCAACCGGGTGAAAGCGGCAACGAAACCCGACCCGGAGGGCGTGCACGCGAGCATCCGTCACGACGTTGATGCATTCAAGGGAGTTGGCGAATATGACCACAAATGACCTGCGCGTCGAAGCCCGACACGCTCGCGCCGAGCTCGCCTCGACGCTCGATGCCATCGAGTACAAGCTCAATATCCCCAAGCAGCTGCGCATCAAGCGCCGCCGCCTGACCCACGCCCTGTACCAATTCGGCGAAGACAGCCCGGCCGCCCTCGTCAGCATCGCCCTCGGTGCGGCGACCGTGGTCGGTGTCATCGTCTGGTTCGGCGCCTCCGCGGTGGCCAAAAACCGGTAGCAAGCGGGGTGGGTTCACAGCAACCGCACTGCTCATTTTGGTAGTGGGGGCAATTCAGAGCAAACTAGACCCATGACTCACCCGGCTGCCGGAGAGGCAGTAACCAGCGTTCAGCCCACCACTCCCACCGATACCGAGGTAACCGCGGCTTCGCCGCAAGGATTCACCCTCTTTACCGTGCTGCGAAGAGACCCGCACAACCCCGATGATCTCGACGGCCGCGATGTTCCGCACGCCGTGAACGAGCTCGACGACGTGGTGGCCTTGATCGAAGCCGAGGGCGTCACCGTGCGCGGCTTCTACGATGTCTCCGGCCTCAAGGCCGATTCCGACGTCATGATCTGGACCCACGCGCCCGAGGCAGAGACCCTGCAGTGGGCGAACCGTGAGCTGCGCCGCAGCCGCCTGCTGAAGAGCCTGTTGCCAACCTGGAACGCCATGGGCGTGCATCGGGACGCCGAATTCAACAAGAGCCACGTGCCCGGATTCCTGCGCGGAGTCGAGCCCAAGGCCTGGCTCACCATCTACCCCTTCGTGCGCAGCTTCGAGTGGTATCTGCTGCCCGAGGCTGAGCGCAGCGCCATGCTCGCCGACCACGGCCGCAAGGGCGCAGCCTATCGCGGTGCAATCGCCAACACCGTCTCCGCCTTCGCCCTCGGCGACTACGAGTGGCTGCTGCCGATCGAGAGCGACGAGCTCACCGAGCTCGTCGACCTCATGCGCGGCCTGCGCGACACCGAGGCGCGTCGCCACGTGCGCGAGGAGATCCCGTTCTATACCGGACGCCGCATCTCCACGGCCGAGCTGGTCGAGGTGCTTCAGTAATGACCGCTTACGACGCAGTGCTGCTCGCCGGTTTCGGCGGACCCGAAGGCCAGGATGACGTGATTCCGTTCCTGCGCAACGTGACCGGCGGTCGTGGCATCCCGGAAGAGCGCCTCGAAGAGGTCGCCACCCACTACCGCCACTTCGGCGGTGTGAGCCCGATCAACGACCAGAACCGCGTGCTCAAGGCCGCTCTGCAGGTTGAACTCCAGCGTCGAGGCATCGACCTGCCCGTGATCTGGGGCAACCGCAACTGGGCGCCCTACCTGAAAGACACGATCAGTGAGGCCCACGATGCCGGTCAGGATCGCCTGCTGGCCATCGCGACGAGTGCCTACAGCTCCTACAGCGGATGCCGCCAGTACCGTGAAGACTTCGCCGCAGCCCTGACCGACACGGGCCTAAACGACACGGTCCATATCGACAAGATCCGCCAGTTCTTCGACCACCCCGGCTTCGTCACCCCGTTCATCACCGGTGTCACCCAAGGACTCCAGGATGTCGTCGCGGCCATGCCCGGCATCGACGTCGACTCCGAGGTCGAGATTCTGTTCTCGACCCACTCGATCCCGATGACGGACGCCAACAAGAGCGGCCCGGCAGATCGCGGCTTCGGCGAGGGTGGCGCCTACGAGGCGCAGCACCGCGCCGTCGCCCAGGTCGTCATGGACGCCCTCGTGGAACCCGGAGATGCGTCCACCCCGCTCAAAACGCAATGGCAGCTGGTCTACCAGTCCCGCAGTGGCCCGCCCAGCATGCCGTGGCTCGAACCCGACATCAACGATGCGATCGCCCTGCTGCCGGCCCGCGGCATCCGTGCCGTGATCATTGTGCCGCTCGGATTCGTGAGCGACCACATGGAGGTCATGTGGGACCTCGATAACGAGGCCATGGAGACGAGTGCGAAGTTCGGCATCCACGCCGTGCGCGTACCGACCCCCGGCATTTCGCCCGACTTCGTCAGCGGCCTGGTCGACCTGATCGAGGAACGCCTCAACGACACCCCGGTCGAAGACCGTCCGGCGGCAACCGACCTCGGTCCCTGGTACGACGTCTGCCGCCCCGGCTGCTGTGAAAACGTGCGGCTCGGCTTCAAGCCGGCCGTCGCGGGAATGGCACCATGACCGTCATTCGCGTAGGCACCCGCGCGAGTGCCCTCGCCCTCGCGCAGACCCAGACCATCGTCAACCGCATCGCGGCGTCGGCCGGCGTCGAGGTTGAAATCGTGCGCATCACCACGCACGGCGATACCTCCGCCGAGCCGCTCTCGAGCCTCGGCGGCACCGGAGTGTTCGCGAGCGCCCTGCGCGAAGCCCTGCTGAATGACGAGTGCGACGTCATCGTGCACTCGTTCAAAGATCTGCCGACCGAGGCCCACGCAGGCTTGCGCATTGGCGCAATCCCCAAGAGAGCGGATGCCCGCGACGTGCTGGTCGCGCGCGCCGGCTTCACCCTCGACACCCTTCCGGAGGGGGCCCGCGTCGGTACGGGTTCGCCCCGCCGCGTCGCCCAGTTGCTGGAGCGTCGTCCCGACCTCACGATCGTGGACATTCGCGGCAACATCGACACTCGGATCGGGCGCGTCGCCGAGGGCGACCTCGACGCCGTCGTGCTGGCCGCGGCCGGCCTCGGTCGTCTCGGTCGTCTCGAATCCCTCGCACCAGAGTTTCTCGAGCTGTCGGCCTGGCCGACCGCTCCCGGCCAGGGTGCGCTCGCGATCGAGGTGCGTGACGGCAAGCCGGAGCGCCTGCTCGGCGTGGCACTCGCGGCGATGAACCATGGCTCTACTCAGGCGACAACCGCCGCCGAACGCACCGTGCTGGCCCGACTGGAGGCCGGTTGCGCCGCGCCGATCGGCGCCACCGCCGTGGTCGACGATGGACTGCTCTTTCTCACCGCAACCGTGTACAGCCCGGATGGATCCCGCAAGATCACGAGCTCGCACGCGGCGACGCCCGATTCCCACTCCGCACCCCATCTCACCGAAGCCGCGCTCGATGTGGCCGAACGAGTGTCCATAGATCTTCTGGCCGGTGGCGCGGCCGAGTTCGCTCCCCTGAAAGTGACTGAGTGACCACGTGACCAATCGACTGACCAAGCCCCTCGCGGGCTGGCGTGTTCTCGTTCCGCGCGGCGGCCCCTGGGGCGACCAGGTCGCAGCGAACCTGCGCGCCAAGGGCGCGCACCCGATCGTCGCACCGATGATCAACTTCGCCGCCACCGATGACGCCCCGGCTCTGAACGCGGCGCTGACCCGTCTGGCCGCCGGGGATTTCGACTGGATGACCATCACCAGCGCCACGACCGTCGACGTACTCTCGTCGCACCGCGCGGTCGTCGCCCCGGGAACTCGCATCGCCGCCGTCGGTGAGACCACGGCCGCCGCACTCATCGCGGCCGGCTACCACGTGGACATCGTGCCCTCCGAAGACAACTCCGCCCGAGGACTGCTCGAGGAATGGGAAACCGCGACCGCGGGGGTTATTCCGTTGCGCGTGCTCACCCTGCGCAGTGAGATCGCCAAGCCGCTGCTCAGCGAGGGACTGCGCCGCGTCGGCCACGACGTTGAATCGGTCGTCGCTTACCGCACCATCGGTGTTCCGGTCAGCGACCAGGTGGTCGCCGACGTTAAGGCTGGGCTCGTGCACGCCGTACTCGTCACGAGCGGCAGCGTTGCTCGTCAAGTGCGCGAACAGTTCGGGGACATTCCCGAACGCACCCTGGTTGCCTGCATCGGCCCGCAGACCGCCAGGGACTCCCGGACCCTCGGACTGCGCGTCGACGTTGTCGCCTCGGAGCGCAGCGCCGAGTCACTCATCGATGCACTCGTCGATGCAGCACTCGCGGGGAGCACGCCAGCAGCCTGACCCAGCCCGGTAACGAGCCTATAACGAAATGCACAGCCGGGCGGCGTAGTGTAAAGGGGTGACCAAACCCGTTATCCGCCCACGACGACTGCGCACCAGCGGCGCGCTTCGTCGCCTGGCCAGTGAAATCCGTCTCCACCCGGCCGAGCTCGTGCTCCCCATGTTCATTCGGGAGGGCAACGAGCAGCGGCCGATCAGCTCGATGCCCGGCGTCGTGCAGCACAGCATCGACAGCGCCCGTCGGGCCGTGGCTGAGGCGGCAGAAGCTGGTGTCGGGGGCATCATGCTGTTCGGAGTGCCAGAGGTGCGCGACGCGACCGGGACCGGCGCGACCGACCCCAACGGCATCCTCAACCTGGCCACCCGTGCTCTCGTCGACGAGATCGGTGATGCGCTCGTAGTGCAGACCGACTTGTGCCTGGATGAATTCACCGACCACGGCCATTGCGGCGTGCTCGCCGCCGATGGCCATGTCGATAACGACGCCACCCTCGAACGCTACCGCGACATGGCGCTGGCCCAGGCGAGCGCCGGTTCCGCGCTGCTCGGCCTCTCCGGCATGATGGACGGCCAGGTCGCCGCCGTGCGCGAAACCCTCGACTCCAATGGTTTCGAAGACACCGCTGTGCTGGCTTACTCGGCCAAGTACGCCTCGGCCTACTACGGCCCGTTCCGGGAGGCCGTCGCCTCGACCCTGGTCGGCGACCGCCGCACCTACCAGCTCGACCCGGCGAATCGACGCGAGGGCGTACGCGAAGCCCAGCTGGACATTGACGAGGGCGCCGACATCGTCATGGTCAAACCGGCCGGCAGCTACCTCGACGTGCTCGCCGAGGTCGCCGCGATGAGTGATATTCCCGTTTGGGCATATCAAGTCTCTGGCGAATACGCCATGATCGAAGCCGCAGCTGCGCAGGGCTGGATCGACCGGCGCCGCGCCGTCGAAGAGTCGGTGCTGAGCATCCGTCGGGCCGGTGCCGACGCTGTACTTACCTATTGGGCCGTTGAATTGGCCACCTGGCTCAAGGAGGAGCGAGCATGACCGACACACTGTCAACCGAAGTGCACCACGTGGCCACCCGCAACGACGAGCTATTCGACCGGGCCCGGAAGGTCATTCCCGGGGGGGTGAACTCTCCGGTGCGGGCCTTTGGCTCGGTCGGCGGCACTCCGCTGTTTCTGGTGAAGGCCGCCGGCGCCTATGTCACCGACTCCGACGGTCGCGAATACGTCGACCTCGTCAACTCCTGGGGACCGGCCATTCTGGGCCACGCCCATCCCGAGGTCATCAAGGCCGTTCAGGATGCCGCCGCTCTCGGCCTGTCCTTTGGCGCCTCGACGCCCGCCGAGACCGAACTGGCCGAGCTCGTCGCCGAGAGGGTCGGCGCGGTCGAAAAGCTGCGCCTGGTGTCCACCGGCACCGAGGCGACCATGACCGCCATCCGACTGGCCCGCGGTTTCACCGGTCGTGACCTGCTGATCAAGTTCGCCGGGCACTACCATGGCCACTCCGACGGCCTGCTGGCCCAGGCCGGTTCCGGCCTCGCTACCCTCGGCCTGCCCGGTTCGGCCGGCGTCACGGCCGCGACCGCCGCGCAGACCCTCGTGTTGCCGTACAACGACCTCGACGCCGTGCGCGCCGCCTTTGAGGCACACCCGGGGCGCATCGCCGCGATCATCACCGAGGCTGCCGCCGCTAATATGGGCGTCGTCGCGCCGGATGCCGGCTTCAACGCGGCCCTGTCGGCGATCGCGCACGCGAACGGTTCCCTGCTCATCCTCGACGAGGTGCTCACCGGTTTTCGAGTGAGTCGCTCGGGCTTCTGGGGACTCGAGACCAGCAGTCTCGAGTCGGCCGGTGAAGAGTTTTACACGCCCGACCTGCTCGCCTTCGGCAAGATCATCGGCGGCGGCCTGCCCGCTGCTGCCCTCGGTGGCCGGGCCGATGTGATGGACTTTCTGGCGCCGGCCGGCCCGGTCTACCAAGCCGGAACGTTGTCGGGCAATCCGGTCGCGGTTGCGGCGGGCATCGCCACGCTCAACCTGCTCGACGAGAGCGTGTACGACCGGCTCAACGCAACCGCAATCATCCTCTCTGAGGCTGTTTCTGCCTCGCTCGCCGCCGAGGGCGTCGCGCACCGGGTACAGCGGGCCGGCAACCTGTTCAGCTTCGTGTTCGGCGAGGAGGCGCAGGGTTCGGCTCCGCGCACCTACGCCGATGTACAGCGCCAGGAGGCTTTTCGCTACGCCCCGTTCTTTCACGCCATGCTCGATGGCGGCGTCTCGCTGCCGCCGAGCGTGTTCGAGGCCTGGTTCGTCTCCGACGCACACGATCAGAGCGCGATCGGGCGCATCTTCGAGGCGCTACCCGCCGCGGCCAAAGCTGCAGCGGCAGCCCAGCCAACGGTCTAATTGAGCAAACGCTCCCGGACCGGCCGGGAGCGTTTGCTTCAGCTGGAGAGTTCCTGCGCTGGGACATTACTGCTTTGTTCGCGTCAGACAACGATTTTTCGGGCCGGACCGGGCAGACTGGAACAATGGCTTCCCTGAGCGTGCATTCCGACCGGCTCGAGATCCACTTGACGCGCACGGAAAGAACGCTCGCGCTGCGGCGTGACTCGATTGTGGTGCAGCGGGAGAACATCCGCTCGGTGATCATCACGGAAGATCCGTGGATCTGGCTGCGCGGCATCCGCTCACCCGGATCGATGATTCCGCTCGTGCTGGCGGCCGGAACCTGGAAGTTTCACGGCGGCAAGGACTTCGTCTCGATCAAGCGTCACCGCCCGGCCGTGGTGATCGACCTGGTCGACGAAGAATTCGCCCGCGTCATTCTCACGAGCCAGCACGCGGCCGACTTCGTCGACTCGCTGAAGCTGCCGGTCGAGCCGATGCCCGCCGAACCGACCTGCTAGGAGCGTGGGTCAGTAGTACCAAAGTTTAAAACGCCGGTCGATTTCCCGTGCTTGGGGTGTTGGTCTGGGAAAATTGATTATGAGCGATTCTGATGGCCTGTTCCCCGCGGCGGAGCTTGAGCACGTGGACGTGGACGTGGTCGTGGATGACGGGGTTGAGGCTGGCGCGGGTGTGAACAAGCGGTTTAGGGCGTTTGAGCCGGCGGCGGTGATGTTGGTGCCGCCGTCGTTGGATGA
>NZ_SOGF01000027.1:0-99497 GCF_004402355.1 Cryobacterium sp. TMS1-20-1
CTCGATCGGCGATGTCAGCCCCGTCACCTTCGAACTGCAATACTCGTCAGAGACCGCGGAAGTTCAACTCGCCGCTTAACCCGTGTCCACTAACCGGGGGCAAGGCCAGCGTGCCGAGTCGGTTGAGGCGATTCGCGGCGCAGTACCGGCGCAACGACGCACGGGCACGACGCCCGGCCTCTGCCGCAGCGCGTTCCGGATCAGCAGCAAAGCCGCGTGAAACATACGAGGGCGCGCGGCGAGTGGACCCGTGGAACGTCCCGCCACCCTCGCTGGCACCCGGGTACAGGGAGAACGTCCACCCAGAGTCAGGGCGAGCGAGGGTGCGCAGGTGTGCATGGGTTGAATCCGGGAGCATAGGGAACCAGAGCTAGACGCCGACAGAGGAGTGTCGAAGCAGGACGCCAACACCGTGAACCGGGGCGTACGACTTCGGATCCCGGAATTCGACCGGGTCTGGCCTCTAGATGCATCTGTTCGAGCGGGGACACTGGCCTTTTAGCGCCGCTCAACCCCGACTGGGGTTCCATTCACCTTGTGTGTTTATGCAGAGCCACAAGCTCGGCATCGTTACGTATTACTAAATTATTTCTACCCGACGAATTACACCCCTGTCATTCATTCACAGGGTCTTCCAAGCTGCCGCGGTTTCGTCCGTCCTGCGGACGGCCAAAACCTTGCCCTCGATCGCCCTGCCGGGCTCCCGAGTTATGTTGCTTATTCAAGTAAAGCGGCGCGCTGCGCGCGCAATAGGATTCGTCCCATGGCTGAATATCTCCCATCCAATGTCCTGAATGACCGCGATCGACCGCGCGTACTGCTTGTTGCAACGCCTGCGGCCGAAGAAAGCACTTTCGCCTGGCTGTCGGCACGTTGCGGAACATACAGACGGGTCAACGCGCTGTTAGAGGTCGACCCGTCCGAATGGGATGTCTTGGTCACCGATCAGGCGTACACCACCATTCGCACAACGGATTGGGGTCTGGATGCCAGTTTGTGGGATCGGGTACCCGACCACCTTTTCATCTTCCGCACATTCAGGCCAGGGAATGGGCAGGCCGGAAGCCGATTTTTCGAATTCAACATTGAGGACGGCATGGCGGACAGTAGTCGTGCGTTGCGTCGGGTGGATTCAGTCCCCGGCCACCAGCTCAGACGCATCCAGGCGCTTCCGGAAGCAATCCAAGATCTCGTGAAGTCGACCCTCGTGCCAAGCGCCGAGGCTCGCTTACGGCAGTTCGGTATACAAGTGGACGGAGAGCAGCTCGCTCCAGCTGTACTCAACTTCAGACCATTTCTCGCTGGACCAGGCGATATATACCTCGCTGGCAGCTACGAGCGTCCGGGTGGTGCTGCCGTCTGGTTACTTCCCGACGACGCGAAGTCCCTTGAAAATTGGTTCGACATCGCCCTCGTTGAGTGGCACCTAAAGGACCGCCGCAGGTTTCCCAGCGTCCAAACTTGGCAGAGCAACCCCGACTGGGACACTCGCAAAGAACGGCTGGCGCGAGAGCAGTTGGAAAAACTCGACGCCGAGCAGGCTGAGGCGTTGAGCAGGTATGAAGCTCAGCGGAGTGTGGCAGCAACGGCACTAGAGGCCGAGCACGCGATTGCGAGTAGCGGGCCGAAGCATCTGCTGAACGGTCAGGACGACGAGCTTCAGGACGCGGCGCGCATTGCCCTTGAGCAACTCGGTTTCAAGGTCGAAGACATGGATCTTGTTTGGGATCCAAGAGAGCGCCGGGAAGACTTTCGTATACGCGACACAGACGCACCGGGGTGGGTCGCGATCGCGGACGTCACAGGAGTCTCAAAAGGCGCCCCCGGGTCCAAGCTCGCGACGATCTTGGGATACATCATGAAGTATCTGGTCGCCGACAAGCGTGAGCGTGAGCGTGAGCGTGAGCGTGAGCCAAGCATGTGGGTGATCGTCAATCAACTGTTTCACCGCGACCCGCTCACTCGGGGCGACCTCTATCGCGCGGATGACATTCAGACGCTCGTGACGCACAATGGAATTGCCCTCGATACAAGCGCGCTGTACGTCCTTTCTCAGTCGATCGAGCCTGGGAGCACCCGAGCCTCAGAATGTCGGGCTTGGCTGCGTTCGGCGCGAGGACAAATTACGGTAGCCGACGCGTACACGTGGATGGGCTCCCACCCATAGGCGCTGGACTTGAGAGGATGGATTAACAACTTGTGCCGTTGTCGATGTTGGTGAGGCCGCCCTTGCGCCAGGGCACGACGTGGTGCGCTTGGGTTAGCTGCGGTGGCACGGTGCAGCCGGGGATGACGCAGCCGCCGTCGCGGGCGGCCAATGCGCGGCGCTGACTAGCGGTGAAGAACCGGTTGCTGTCGCCGAGGTGCAAAACCTGACCCTTGTGGCCGAACAACACGGGCTGATACCCGCCGGCGCAGAGCAGCTCATCGACTTGTTTCACGGTGAGGGGTCCGTCGATGCCGTCGATCCAGCCTGCGCCGCGGCCGGCGAGGAGGTCGTTGATATTGATGTGCACGAGTACCGTCGGTGCCGCGCCGCCCATCGTTGGGGTGCCCGGCTGCCGGGCGGCCGCTTCGAACACCGCGCGGAGGATCCCGGCCTGCTTCTCACTGATCGAGCGGGTATCGGCGGGTTCCTGCGGGCAGGGGCTGAGGGCCTGGCCCGCGTTTGCTCCGGTCCGCTCGTCGTAGCCCTGTTCGTGGCCGATCGGGCCGTTCTCGTCGTCGGCCTGCCCGTGCTGGCCCCCGGTCTGCTCGCCGCTTTCGCAGTGCTCGACCGGGACGTCGTTCGAGGCCTGCGCGCCACGGTCATCGTTGGCGCCAATCGCGAGGACGTCGCTGGCGCTGCTATCAATGCTGGTGCTTGCTTTGCTGTCATTATCATCGCTGTCCGTGATGCCGTCGGTTTCATCGTTGTGCGTGCTGTCCGCATCGGAGAGTTCGCACGGTTCGGTCTTGTGGAAGGCGACCGTGGCTCGGGGTACCGCGCCGGGAACGGGGTTGGCTGCAGCGGAGAAGAGGTACGCGTCGAAGACGGTGCCGATGATGGCGCGGTCGAGGGTGGTCAGCCAGCCGTTCAGGCTGTAGCCGCCGTTATTCAGTCCACCGAAGGCGAACCAGCTACGCCGTTCCGCCGTGGCCTCGCCCGGAGCGCACCCGTCGGGCGCGAGGCGCGCCTGCCACGCGATGCCCTGCTGCCGGAGTAACTCCGGCGCAAATGCGATACCGGCACCGGGCAGTCCCTCGGTCTCCGGGGTAATGGTGCCGGACCCGCTCGCTACCAGGGAGCGCTCGACGCGGTCGAGGTCATCCACCAGCACCGAGGCGCGCAGGCCGTCGAGCACGGACACGATGACGCGGGCTTGCTCCACTCCGAGCTCCCCACCCTGCAACGCCTCACCCACCACGGGGTAGGTCGGTGCGAGGGGCCGGCCGAGCAGCATCCGCTCGCCGGCATTCTTGCCGAGCGACGCGCGCTGCCGCACCTCACTGCGGGACAACCGCGCCAGGGTGGACACCAGCACGAGGCCGCTTCGGCAGCCGAGCCGACGTGCCAGAGACACCGCGCCAGCCGCTTCTATCTCGGTCTGATCGGCCGTCTTTGCCGCAGCAGTCTTGGCAACGGACACATCAAGGTATTCGGAGCGGCGCAGCACATCCGTCGTGGACAGCACCCGGGCACCATCAACAACCCGGCCGACGCTCTCGAGGGCGAGCAATATGCTCAAGGATTCTTCATCACCCAGCGACCCGAACGATACCGAACTCAACGCTTTCAGGAGAATCTCCCGAGCCTGCCCGACCGCCACAATGACAGCATTCGAACTGGCCTCACCGGTGTTTTCCATGAACATGGGCGCCATTGCCTCCTTCGCAATGATTCTACTCTGAATCGAACACAAAAGCGAGAGCAACTCATTTTTTATTTATGCGGAGAAATTTCAAACTCCAGAGGTTTGATTCGCAGTTCTACGTGATTCACCATTGAATGAGCGGGAGTTTACTGGCGGCCATCATCTGAGGCGGGTGGTCAAGTTGATAGTAAATCGAATATATAAGTGAAACTTTTACACTGTTTGTTTATATGGCCAACACTGCGGAGTAATGCATTCCACGCCACACTTCGGGAGCGCTGAGACGCCCGGAAGTGGTGCGCTGGGAACGCCGCAGACCCGTGGCGTGCAGCGGCAAGGTGGAAGGCCGCGGTCTTCCCGTGAATCGTTTCCGACTTCACCGGGTTAGAGCAGCTGTCCATACCTGAACACCTGTTGGCACGGAGAATGGCGATCCCTTGCGGCTGTCCTGCTTGATGGTGTTTGATGCCAGTAGAGGAAACCATTTTCGGTGCCCAATTGGCAATATCGCCACAAGTGGTCGACCGAGCTTTCAGGGTGTGCTAAATTTGTACTTGTAGCGCGGGGTGGAGCAGTTCGGTAGCTCGCTGGGCTCATAACCCAGAGGTCGTAGGTTCAAATCCTGCCCCCGCAACAGATGCCCCCGGAACCCTTGGTTCCGGGGGCTTTTTTGTACCTTCCGTCCGCTGGGCGCCTGACTTTTGCTAATCGAAGTCTCGACAGGCTCGATCCAGGTCGTGGCGAGATCACTTTTGGGCAAGATGAGAAGGTCGGGAGCGAATCGGGCGCGTGACTGCGATTTGGATCGCGTACGTCGATTTCACGCTGGACAGGCGACAATTGATGCAACGAAGGTTGCAGACATGAAGAAGAACAGAAACTGGCTCGCCGCGCTCATCGTCATTCCCCTGGCGCTGGCAGGATGCACGGCCAATTCGGCAGACACGACGACCGCCGCATCCGCGGAGATTGTCATCGCCGTCGTCACGCACGGAACACCGGGCGACACCTTCTGGGACGTCGTCAAGAGCGGCGCGGAGCAGGCCGGCACCGACCTCGGGGTTACCGTCACGTACCAGGGCGATGGCGACCCGGTGAAGCAGAGCCAGTTGATCGCTGCAGCCATCGCCACGAATCCGGATGGCCTCATCGTCTCGATGGCCAACCCCGACGGCGTTCGGAATGCGGTTGAAAAGGCGGTCGCCGCTGGCATCCCGGTGATCACCATCAACTCCGGCGTTGATCAGTCCAAGGAATTCGGTGCCCAGACCCACATCGGTCAGAGTGAGTTCATCGCCGGCCAGGGCGCGGGCGAGCAGCTCGCCGAAGCTAGTGTCAGCAACGTCATCTGCGTCATTCACGAGGCCGGCAACACCGGGCTGGAAGAACGCTGCGATGGAGCAGCTGACACCCTCGGCGGCACGGTCACCAACGTTCAGGTTGACGTCACGAACATCGCGGACGCTCAGAACACCATCAAGAGCAGCCTTCTGGCCGACTCGTCCATCGATGGCGTGCTCACCCTGAACCCGGGCATCGCCGTCGCGGCCAGCCAGGCCATCGAGGAAGCCGCCAGCACGGCGCAACTGGCGACCTTTGATGTGTCTTCCGACGTCACCCAGTTGATACTCGACGACAAGATCCTGTTCGCCGTCGACCAGCAGCCCTACTCCCAGGGCTACCTCCCGGTGACCTTCCTCACCCTGCAGGCTCGCAACGGCGATGTTGTCGGCGGCGGTCTGCCGGTCTACTCCGGCCCCGGCTTCGTCACGAAAGACAACGCAGCCGAGGTCGCGAAGTTCGCGAAGAATGGAACGCGATGACCCGTACCGCACCCGCGGTGACTGATGAACGGATGATCGATGAAAGGCTCAAGCCAGCCGGTCTCATCATCACGCTGCTGCGCCGACCCGAGGTCGGCGCAGCAGTGGCCGCCCTCGCCATCTTTATCTTCTTCTCGGTCTCGACGCAGGCGTTTCTGACGCCTGCCGGCGTGGCCACCTGGCTCTACTCGGCATCGCTGTTCGGCATCATGGCCGTCGCGGTTGCCCTGCTCATGATCGGCGGAGAGTTCGACCTCTCCGCCGGTGCCATGGTCGGTACGACCGGACTGATCGTCGGAATCGTCACAACCGAGTGGGGCGTCACTATCTGGCTCGCCCTCGTGATTGCCCTGGCGATGGCCCTGGCCATCGGCGCGGCGAACGCCTTCGTGGTGATGAAGACCGGGCTGCCGAGCTTCATCGTCACCCTCGCCACCTTCTTCATTCTGCAGGGAGTGAACCTCGCGGTCACCAAGATCATCACCGGCACGGTGTCGATTCAGGGCATGAGCGACGTTCCCGGCTTCGATGCTGTCAAGGTGTTCTTCGGCTCCTCGTTCGCATTGTTCGGCATGGACGTGAAGATCTCCATCGTCTGGTGGATCGCGATAACCGCTCTCGCCACCTGGATTCTGCTGCGTACTCGATCCGGAAACTGGATCTTCGCGGTCGGTGGCCAGATCGAAAGCTCACGCCAGGTGGGCGTGCCGGTCATGAAGGTCAAAATGGGCCTGTTCATGACCACCGCCGGTGCGGGCTGGCTCGTCGGAATGCTCCAGCTGTTCGATGTCTCGACGGTGCAGGCCACGACCGGAATCGGCCAGGAATTCATCTACATCATCTGCGCTGTGGTCGGCGGATGCCTGCTGACCGGCGGCTACGGATCGGCCATCGGTGCGGCGCTCGGCGCTCTCATCTACGGCATGACCCTGCAGGGCATCGTCTTCGCCCAGTGGGATAACAACTGGCTCAAAGCATTCCTCGGTGGCATGCTGCTGCTGGCCGTGCTCGTCAACCTTTATGTACGCCGCCAGGCAGGAGTTCGCTCATGACGCCGGGAGACACATCCGCTGCCCCGCCCATTCTTGAGGTTCGGGATATCGGCAAGACGTATGGTTCGATTCTGGCGCTGCAGGGAGTATCGGCCTCGGTTGGAGCAGGTGAGGTGCTCTGTGTGCTGGGGGACAACGGTGCCGGCAAGTCGACCTTCATCAAGATCCTCTCCGGGGCGCACGCGCACACCCACGGCAAGCTTCTCGCCTACGGTGTCGAGCGCACCTTCGGCAGCCCGCGCGAGGCACTGGACCTGGGGATAGCCACGGTGTATCAGGACCTCGCCGTGGTTCCGCTGATGCCGGTGTGGCGCAACTTCTTTCTCGGCTCCGAACTGACGCGCGGGTTCGGCCCGTTCAGCCAGCTGGACGTCAAGGGGATGCGCCGGATCACCAAGGAAGAACTCGCCAAGATGGGCATCGACCTGCGCGATGTCGACCAGCCGATCGGCACCCTGTCGGGCGGTGAACGCCAGTCGGTGGCCATCGCCCGAGCCGTGTATTTCGGCGCGAAGGTTGTCATCCTCGACGAGCCGACCTCTGCTCTGGGAGTCAAACAGGCCGGTGTCGTGCTGAAATACATCGCTCAGGCCCGCGATCGCGGCCTCGGCGTGGTCTTCATTACGCACAACCCGCACCACGCCTACCCGCTCGGCGACCGGTTTCTGCTGCTGAAGCGTGGAACCAGCCTCGGCGGTTTCAAGAAGAGCGAGATCACGATCGAAGAGATGACCAAGCTCATGGCCGGGGGAGCGGAACTCGACGCTCTCGCCCACGAACTCGCTCGCGCCTAACCCGCTGGATCTACAAATAAGTCTGGCCGTCTGACCCTTCGGGGTTAGGCGGCCAGACTTTTTTGATGCTTTTGGCAGGACTGCTACTTCTCGACCAGCGTCACTTCGAAGGAGTACAGGTCGGGGCGGTAGCAGTGCTGGCCGAACTCGACCGCGCATCCGGAGTTGTCGAAGGCCGTGCGGTCCATCGTGAGTAGCGCCGCATTCTTCTCGATCTCCAGCAGCACGGACTCCTCGTTGGTGGATTTGCGTGCTCCGATGTGCTGGCGGGCGACCCGCATCGTCACTCCGCGCGAACGCAGCACCTGGTAGAGCCCGTGCGCGACGAGATCGTTGGGTTCGATTCCGATGAATTCCTCGGGGAGCCAGTTTTCCATCACGGCGACCGGCACGTCATCGGCCAGGCGCACGCGCCGAATGTACAGGGTGGGACTGCCCTCGGCCACGCTGAGTCGCTCAGCCGTTTTCGCATCCGCTACCCGGGTTTCGAGAGCGAGAAGGTGCGTCGAGGGCACCTTATGCGTGTTGGTGAGGTCGTCGTAGAGGCTGGTCAGTTCGACCTTGCGCGTCACCTGGCCGTGCACGACCTGGGTTCCGATGCCGCGTCGGCGTACCAGCAGGCCCTTGTCGACGATTTCTTGGATGGCGCGGCGCACTGTTGGGCGGCTGAGGCCCAGGCGCTGGCCGAGGGCGACCTCGTTCTCCAAGCGTGATCCGGCCGGCAGTTCGCCGCTGAGAATGG
Source organism: Cryobacterium sp. TMS1-20-1 (assembly GCF_004402355.1). Taxonomy (NCBI): domain Bacteria; kingdom Bacillati; phylum Actinomycetota; class Actinomycetes; order Micrococcales; family Microbacteriaceae; genus Cryobacterium; species Cryobacterium sp. TMS1-20-1. The sequence goes on from NZ_SOGF01000027.1 coordinate 8,266, forward strand.
CCTTCTCGATGCGCTGCGAGACTTGAAAATACAGCGGAATCGGGCCGGACCGTTCCAGATCCATGAACATTCCCATGGGGAGGGTGTTTTCTTCCTTCGCGCTCATGTGACCCCTTCACTGACATGCCAAGAGCTTTGGCTGATTGTCATGACAATATCAGGTCATAGCGACGTTGTCAGGAGGCGCGGCAGGCCACATTCATGACGCCCTCCGCGGCGCCGGTGGCGGTGTTATTGCATTCGACAATGTTGCTGAGCTCCGGCGTCATCGAATAGCCAAAGCCCGGACCGTTCACGGCGGCGGTGTTATTGCGGAAGATATTGTCTGTGCCCCACCCGTCGAGGATCTCGTGGGTCTGAAAACCGTCACGGAGCGAATTCGTGCCGGTGTTCGAGTCGATGACCCAGCCGTTTCCCTTGATATCCACCCAGGAGTCGGCCTCGCTCAGCGCCGACCCGTCGAAGGTATTGTGGCTGACAATTCCGTTGCTCGTGCCCTCCTTCACATCGACGGCTTCCGAGGTCGTCTGCGAGAACGAGTTGCCCGTCACCGTGTTGCGATCGCTCCGGTCTGGCTGGCATCCGCTGATATCGCACCAGTTGCTGTCGGCTGTGCCGATATAGACACCCTCGCCGAACTTCGGTTTGCGCAACCCGGTGTCGAAAACGGTGTTGTCGGCGACGGTGTTGTCGGTGCTGAACCGGCGAAGGTGGATGGCTTCGTCGCCGATCGTAGAGACGGTCAGTGCGCGAATGGTGGACCCGACAGTACCGTCAGCCATGACACCTTTTTGCCCGTTTGTGACAGAAAACCCCACCAGATTCCAATACTGGGCGCCGTCGAGATGCATCACGTAGCCGTTCATCGGGTCGCCGCCGTCGAGCACACTGTCGGTTCCGCCGCACAGAGTGATCGGCTCGTCGACGGTGCCTGACGTCGTCGCGACGAAGTTGCCCTGATAGTTTCCGTCCGCCAGCCCGATGACGTCCCCGGGTGCGGCGTCGATGAGTGCCGAGGACAGCTCGTCAGCGGATGCCACGTTGATCGTCGCGCGCGGACAACCTGCAACGTCGCGTGCCGTGGGCGCCTCGGCGAGTTGGGGAGTAGGCATCACTCGAGGTGTCGTCGACGACGATGGCGACCGGGGCAGGTTCAGGGGCGCACACGCAGTCACGCTCAGCATGAGCGTGAGGCCCAGGCTCACGAGTACCAGCGCACGCCCGATCTGAGATCTGCTCATAACGATGACTCTAGCGTTGGCCGGACCATGCCGACTTGGTTCGCGTCAGGTGCCGAGACTGGCGACCGCAGCTACCGCCGCACGAACGGATGCCGCCGCCTCGGCCGCCTCCGCCGCCGACGTGCCAGCACCCAGCGTGAACCGAACAGCGGTCAACGCCACGTCGGCCGATAGGCCCATGGCAGTGAGCACATGCGAAGGCTCGCTGCTGCCGGCCGCGCAGGCGGACCCGCTCGAACAGACGATGCCGCGCGCTTCGAGCTCGAGCAACACCGCCTCGCCGCTGGTGCCCGGAAAGACGAACGATGCGGTGCCCGGCAGGCGGTCGGTCGGGTGCCCGGTGAGCCGGGCCGACGGCGTCTCGCGCAGCACCGTGCCGATGAACTCGTCGCGGAGGGCGCTGGTGCGCTGGGCAGTGAGAGCCCGTTCCTCGCCGGCCAGGCAGAGCGCCACGGCGAGGGCCACCGCACCGGCGACGTTCTCGGTGCCGCTGCGCTTGCCGCGCTCCTGGCCACCGCCGTGCAGCAGCGGCTCGATCACGAGGCGGCCGCGCAGAAAGACGGCGCCGATGCCGGGGGGAGCACCGAGCTTGTGGCCGGAGAGGCTGAGTGCGTCCACGCCGAGGGCTTTTACGTTGAGGTCGAGCCAGCCACAGGCCTGCACCGCGTCGGTGTGAAAGGGCACACCCTGCGCGACAGCGGCCAGTTCGGCCAGGGGCTGCACGGTGCCGACCTCGTTGTTGGCGTAGTGCACCGAGACCAGGGTGGTGTCGGGGCGGAGCGCGTGGGCCAGGTCGGCGGGGTTGACGCGGCCGGCGGCATCCACTGGCAGCAGGGTGATCTCAAAACCGTGCAGCCGGCGCAGGTAATCGCAGGAGTCGAGCACTGCCTCGTGTTCGATCGGAGTCGTGACGATGTGGCGGCCGCGGGGGGCGCCGAGTGCGATCCCCTTGATCGCGAGGTTGTCGCTTTCGGTTCCGCCGCTCGTGAAGGTCACTTCGCCGGGGCGGCAGCCGAGCGAGCGGGCGACGCCGCGCCGCGCCTCCCGCAGCGCGGCGGCGGCCGCCTCACCGACCTGGTGGTGGCTCGACGGGTTGCCAAAGCCGCTGGTGAGGTGCGGCCACATGGCCTCGAGGGCCTCGCGGCGTACCGGGGTCGTTGCGGCGTTGTCCAGGTAGATCATGGGGTCAGAGTGCGAATCCGGCCGGCGCGCTGACCCGAATGGCCACGTCGAGACCGAGGTCGAGCGAGTGCACGCTGTGGGTGAGCGCACCGACCGAGATGACGTCGACACCGGATGCCGCGATGGCACGTACCGTGTCGAGCGAGACTCCGCCGCTGGCCTCGACGATGGCCCGACCGGCGATCTGCTGAACGCCTTTCAGCAGGTCCTCCGAAGAGAAATTGTCGAGCATGATCGTGTCGATGCCGGCCGCAAGCACGTCGTCGATCTGGTCGAGGCGGTCGACCTCCACCTCGAAGTGGGTGGTGTGCGAAAGCTTCGCCCGCACTTCAAGCAGGGCCTCGGTCAGGCCGAGCGGGCCGGCTGCGAGGACGGCGAGGTGGTTGTCCTTGGCCATCACCGTGTCGGAGAGGCTGAACCGGTGGTTGTGGCCGCCGCCATCGCGCACGGCCTGGCGCTCCAGGGCGCGCAGCCCGGGCGTGGTCTTGCGGGTGTCGACGATGCGGGCCGTGGTGCCGGCCGTCTCGGCGACGTACCGGGCGGTCAGAGTGGCGATTCCGCTCATCCGCTGCACGAAGTTCAGCCCGATGCGCTCCGCCTGCAGGATGCCGCGGGCGGGGCCGGTCACCTCGGCCAGCGTGGCGCCGGTGTCGAACGAATCGCCGTCTTGGACGAACGGACGCACCTCAATGCGCGGGTCGGTCAGGCGAAAGGCCGCCGCGAAGACGGCGGTGCCGCTGAAGACGCCGGGTTCGCGCGCCTCGAGCCGGGCGGTCGCGACGGCGTCTTCCGGAATGAGCACGGCCGAAGTGAGATCGCCCCAGGGCGCGTCCTCGTCGAGGGCGGCCTGCACGACAACGTCGATGGAGTGTGCGGTCAGCATGCGATGGCCTCCTTGGCCGGAATGAGTGAGCGGGATTGCGAGTAAGACGTGGCGAGTTCGGGCCGGGTGTCGGTGAAGTCGGAGCGGTAGTGCGCGCCGCGCGACTCCTCGCGGGCCAGGGCTGCGCTCACGAGCAGGCGGGCCAGGTCGAGCAGGTTGCGGTCCTCGAAGGCGGTGACGTCGCGGCTGGTCGCTGGTGGCGAGACCCACTGGGTGAGGCTGTGAGCGGCGTGCCGGAGGCCGACGCCGGAGCGGTGTACTCCGGCAGAGTCCCAGAGGAGCTGCTGCAGCGTTTGGCGGTTGACCAGCGTGCCGAGACCGGCCGGCGGTGTTCTCGTGGCGGTCTCGGCAGGCTCGACCAGCGAGGGGGAGCTATCCGCAGGTTGGCTCGCGTTGGCCGGGTCGAACAGCGGGTGGGGGAGGTATTCAGAGCGGGTCGCGTTGGCGAAGCTGGGGGAGAGCACTGTGAATGGGGACAGCGTCGTGCTCGCCCGCCAGGGCTCGCCGAGCGCGCGTACGGCTCGGTCCGCGAACACGGCTGCCTCGAGCAGGGAATTGGAGGCGAGCCGGTTGGCACCGTGCGCTCCGGTGCGGGCGACCTCGCCGACGGCGAAGAGGCCGGGCAGGGTGGTGCGGCCCCAGGCATCCGTTTCCACGCCGCCCATCCAGTAGTGCGCGGCCGGGGCCACCGGAATCGGATCGACCGCCCAGTCCAAACCGGCAGCCCGGCAGGCCGCTGTGATCGTGGGAAACCGGGTTTCGAGCAGCTCGCGGCCCAGTGCGGTGGCGTCGAGCAGCACCGGCGTGCCGCCCTGCTGCTCCATCTGGCTGGCGATCGCCCGGGCGACAACGTCGCGCGGCGCGAGCTCGGCGTCGGCGTGCTGGGCGAGCATAAAGCGATCGCCGAGTTGATCGCGCAGTACGGCGCCTTCACCGCGCACCGCCTCCGACACGAGCGGCGTGCCGGGCACGGCGAGTGCGGTCGGGTGAAACTGGTAAAACTCCAGATCGGTAACGGATGCTCCCGCTCGCCACGCCGCCGCCACCCCGTCCCCGGTTGCGACGGAGGGATTGGTGGTGTGCGTGTACAGCGCGCCGGCGCCGCCGGTGGCCAGGATCACGGCGTCAGCGGCCAGCGAAAGCTGCACGCCGTCCGGGCCGAGCACGCGGGCGCCGGTCACCCGGTCATCGTCCACGATCAGGTCGACCAGCATGGTGTGCTCCCGCACCTCGATCGTGGCGCGGCGTTGCACGGTCGCCACGAGCGCTGCCTCGACCGCAGCGCCGGTGGCGTCACCGCCGGCGTGCACGACGCGGGAGCGGGAGTGGGCGGCTTCGAGGCCGCGGGCCACGCCGGATTCATCCCGGTCGAAGTCCACGCCGAATCGAATCAGGTCGCGTACCCGCGCCGGACCCTCCTCACAGAGCACGCGCACGGCCGCCGGGTCGCACAGACCGGCGCCGGCGCGCAGCGTGTCGAGCACGTGGGCGTCCACCGAGTCGTCCCGAAACAGGGCGGCGGCGATTCCGCCCTGGGCATAGCGGGTATTGCTCTCGGGCAGTACCGACTTGGTGACCAGCACTACCTGGTGGCCGGCATCCGCTGCCCGCACTGCGGCCAGCAGGCCGCCGAGGCCGCTGCCGATCACGAGGATCGCGGCCATGTCAGGCGCCGACCAGGTGTGAGTCCGGCAAAGCAGTGGGCGCAACGGATGCCGGCGGTCGGGCCGCCAGCATCCGCTCGAGGGCGACGCGCGCGTGTACGGCGACATCGGCCGACACCGTGATCTGGTTGAGGACCTGGCCCGGCGCCTCACCGCCACCGACGAGCGCCTCGAGCACCCAGGCCAGATAGCCGGCGTGGATGCGGTACATGGTCGAGCAGGGGCAGATCACCGGGTCGAGGCAGAATATCTTGTGCTCGGGGTGCTGGGCGGCGAGCCGGTTCACGAGGTTGATCTCGGTGCCGATGGCGAAGGTTGTACCGGCCGGAGCTGCGGCGATGGCCTTGGCGATGAAGTCGGTGGATCCGGCCGAGTCGGCGGCGTCGACGACTGCCATCGGGCATTCCGGGTGCACGATAACTTGCACGCCGGGGTGCTCGGCGCGGGCGGCGTCGATCTGCGGCACGGTGAAGCGGCGGTGCACGCTGCAGAAACCGTGCCAGAGCACGACGCGGGCGGTGTCGAGTTGCTCGGCCGTGTTGCCGCCGAGCGGCTTGGTCGGGTTCCACATCGGCATTTGGTCGAGCGGCACCCCCATCGCCTTGGCGGTATTGCGGCCGAGGTGCTGGTCGGGGAAGAACAATACGCGCTGGCCGCGTTCGAAGGCCCACTCCAGCACGGCCGTGGCGTTCGACGAGGTGCAGACGATGCCGCCGTGCTCGCCGCAGAAGCCCTTGAGTGCGGCGGAGGAATTCATGTAGGTGACCGGAATTACCGGAACCCGGCCGGAGGCATCCGCTTCGGTGCCGTAGAGGTCTTCCAGCTGTTCCCAACACTCGGTGACCGAGTCGATGTCGGCCATGTCGGCCATCGAGCAGCCGGCCGCCAGGTTCGGCAGAATCACGGCCTGGTCGGGCCCGGAGAGCAGGTCGGCGGTTTCGGCCATGAAGTGCACGCCACAGAACACGATCGCGGCGGCGTCGGGGCGGCTCTGGGTGGCCTGGGCGAGCTGAAAGCTGTCGCCGACGAAATCGGCGTGCCGCAGCACCTCATCGCGCTGGTAGAAGTGTCCGAGAATGACGACCGAGTCGCCGAGCACGTTCTTGGCCTCGACGATGCGGGCGCTGAGTTCCTCCGGCGAGGCAGTGCGGTAGCGCTCGGGCAGTGCGCCCTGACGGGGAGAGCCGGCCGGAATCACGTCACCCATCGACGATCCGGGGCCGTAGCCCGGGGCTCGGGTGTCGAATTCCCACGGATCTGTTGCCAGGTCGGGGCTGCACGTGCTGCCGGCGGCTTTGCCGGTGCCGATGAGACGAATGGTGGTCTCGACCGAGGGAATAGTCATGGTCGTGCTCCTAGGGAAGTGATGGGAAGTGATGGGAAGTGAGAAGGAGGTTAGAGCGTCGGCCCCGGCGGGTCGTGCTCGCTGGCGCGATCGTCATAGCGGTAGAGCCGCGCCGGTCGATGCCGGGCACCGGCCACGTGCTGATCGGTGCTGATCAGGGTGCCGCTCGACTCCATCGATCGCCGAAAATTGGCCGGGTCGAGTGCTTTCTGCAGCACGGCCTCGTGTACCTCGCGCAACTGGGCGAGGGTGAACGTGTCACCGAGAAAGGCGTGCGCGATGCGGGCGTATTCGACCTTGGTGCGCAGCCGCCAGAGCGCGTATTCCACGATGCGGTTGTGGTCAAACGCCAGCGGCGGCAGTTGGTCGGCCGCAAACCAGCGCACGTTTTCACCAACGGATGCCCGTTCCGCGACCTCCGAGCGCACCAGCGCCCAGTACACGACGGAGACCACGCGCAGCCCGGGGGAGCGGTCGATATCGCCGAAGGTGTACAGCTGCTCGAGGTAGCGCGGCGACAGCTCAGTGGTCTCGCGCAGGGTGCGGGCTGCGGCTGCGGCAAGTTCTTCGTTGGCCGGCAGCCATCCGCCCGGCAGCGCCCAGAGGTCCCGGTGGGGGTCGCGGGTGCGCCGAACGAGGGGCAGCCACAGGGTCTTGAGCCCGGACTCGTCGTCGGGGCGCAGGGCGAAGATCACGGTCGACACGGCCAGGCTTGACCCCGCAGCGCTTGACCCCGCAGCGCCTGACCGCGCAGCGCTCGCCCCGGCGTCTCCGACGGCGAGCGGGCTCGGCTGCGCGATCGGGGGTGTCTGTACGGAATGCTCCAGCACGGGGATCCAGTCGTAAAGGTCTAATTGACTCTAACTGCTGGATCCATCATATAGTCAAACTGACTCAAACACCCGAATGTGACGAAAACCCGTCGTTGTCCGGCTGGCACAACTCATCCACGGCGGTCGTCCGTTGTTGTTGCGGACAGAGGTCCGCAACGAAATTCGTTGGGAGTCAGGCCCCGCGGGCTGCGGCAGCTGCGCGCGCGCCGGCCCGGCTGATGCCCATGCCTGTCACACCCCAGAGCGTCACCCGGGCCATCGCCTCGATCGCGATGCGCGGGCTCATCTTCGACGACCCGCGCACCCGCTCGACAAAGGTGATTGGCACCTCGACGACGCGCAGGTCGGCGCGCACGGCGTGCAGCAGCATCTCGATCTGAAAGCAGTAGCCAAGGCTGTCGACGCTGGAGAGGTCCATGCGTGACAGGGCGCGGGCCGAATACACCCGATAACCGCCGGTGGCGTCGCGTTGGGGCAGTCGCAGCAGTATCCGGGAGTAGAAGGACCCGCCGCGGGAGAGAGCGCGTCGATGCCAGGGCCAATTCTCGATGGCCCCACCCGGTACCCAGCGCGATCCCAGCACCACGTCGGCCGTTTCGGCCGCGGTCAGCAGACTGGCGAGTTGCTCCGGCCGGTGGGATCCATCGGCGTCGAGTTGCACAAGCTGGGTATAGCCGTGGCTGAGAGCCCAGCCGAAACCCTCGAGGTAGGCGGCGCCGAGGCCGGTCTTGTCGGTGCGATGCAGAACGTGTACGGCCGAATCCGAGACGGCAAGCTGATCGGCGAGGCTGCCGGTGCCGTCGGGGGAGGCGTCGTCGACGACCAAAATGTGCGCCGCGGGGACGCTCGAGCGAACGCGTCCAACAATGCTGGCCACGTTCTCGGCCTCGTTGTAGGTGGGAATGATGACCAGCGTGGTGGCTGCGGAGTTCAGGGGCACTGGCTTACCTCGTCATTTCAATAATGATGGTGCGGTTGACCAGCGTCGTCTCGGCGACGCGGAATCCTTGCAGTTGCAGCGTGCGGACATCCGTTTCTTGCCGCCAGTCCGCACTCCCCGAGTATTGCAGCAGCCAGACCGTGTTGAGGTTCGCTACGGCCGGAAGCGCGTCGGGCAGCGGGGCTACTTCGTCCCAGAGCCAGGCCGTGTCGCTGTAGGCACGGGTCAATGTCACGTCGTGCAGGCCGGCGAACGCCTCGGGGTAGAGGTGCATGGCCAGCCGCGGAATGCGCGACGGGCGCACGCTCTGGTCGAAGACGACGCCGTCGCCGGGCAGTGCCTCGGCGGCCAGCACGGCCGCCACCTGACGCCAGTCGCTGCCCTCGTTCTTGCCGAATTCACCGCGTTGCACGGTGTAGACGGGCACGATGGTGGCCACGAGCAGGGCAACGCTTGCGGCGCGCAGCCAATTATTGGCCAGAGCGGCCACCCCCACGGCGATCACGATGGCCACCGCCGGGGCACAGATCGACAGGTAGCGCGTCGAGTACATGGGGGTGACTAACTCGTTGCCGATCAAGAGGATGCCGCTCGGCAGCAGCATCCAGGCCAGGAAAATGCTCAGCGCACCGCGGCTGGGCAGACCAGCCTGATAGTGCGTGCCGCGGAGCCGAAAAAATACGGCCATTACGGCCACGATAATGAGCGCCCAGGCCATGATCGCGACCGGAACGGTGTCGAACCACTGCATGACCGCGGCTTCCGAGACGGTGACCCTTGGGCGGCGGCCGATGAACGCGATCTGCTCCCGCTGGGCTGAGCCCGCGAGCAGAATGGGCAGGGCCAGCAGCAGCCCGAGCAGGCTTGCCCCCAGCCAGAGTGCCAGGCTCCACCAGAGTCGGGCAGTGGGTCGGCGAAGCGGATGCCGGCGGGCCAGCGCCACGACCGCCACGGCATGTACCGGAAGCAGCAGGGCCAGGTAAAGGAACACGTACATTCCCAATGCGAGCAGCAGGGAGTAGCCACCCCACAGGGCGATCTGCCGTCGGCGACTCGCGGTGCGGCTGCGCACCGCGAGCACCAGCAGCACGGTCAGCCACACGGCGATCGCCGTCGCGATCGCCGTCGATCGCGCCTCAGACCCCATGTAGGTCACCCGGGGCAGCACGGCGAAGATCAGGCCGGCGCCGATCGCGGCCGGGCGGGAGATGAATTTTTCGGCCAGAACGACGGTGCCGGCGGCGGCAGCGCCGATCGCGATCGCGCTCGGCAGCCGGGTGGAGAACTCGGAGGCGCCGAACAGGTCAATCCAGCCGTGCAGAAACAGGTAGTAGGCGCCGTGCACCGCATCGATGTTGCCGAGCATCAGGAACAGTGAGGGCAGTGAGCGCTCGGCGGACATCACACTGGCCGCTTCATCGCCCCAGTACGACGGCTGCCAGGACCAGGCGACCGACACGACGAAGGCGACGAGACCCACGAGAAAGGCTGACCATCCGGTTGACCGGAGGGTGAAATCGGGTCGGGCCAGCGCGCGAGAAGCCAGGGGATGAGGCGCGATAGCGGAGGTCACCCGGTCAACCTACCCAGCAATTGTTAACGGTAGCCATCGAAACGCCCCGAATTTGCTGCAAAGACCAATCCTTTTGCCCCACGGTGTCGGCATCGGCCGCCAGCTAGGCTTTCGCCATGAGCCCAACAGCGCAGCCAGACCAGCCAGCCGCGGTGGGCGTTGCCGTCGCCCAGTTCGCGCCGGGGACCGATAAAGCGCAGAACCGGGCCGTGATTCGCCAGCTGGCCACGACCGCAGCCCGGCGTGGTGCCCACCTGGTCGTGTTCCCGGAGTACTCGGCCTTCTTCGAGCCCAAACTCGGGCCGGCCTTCGTGGCCGCCGCGGAGCCGCTCGATGGCCCGTTCGGGACGGCGCTCGCCGCGCTCGCAGCCGAGCTGGGCATCCACATTGTGGCCGGCATGCTCGAGACGACGGAGGACCCGGCCCGGTTTTCGAACACCCTCGTCGCCGTCGATCCGACCGGACGCCTCGTCGCGAGCTATCGCAAACTGCACCTCTACGACGCCTTCGGCGATCGCGAATCCGACTGGGTGCTGCCGGGGGACATCGACGATCCCGAGATCTTCGAGGTCGGTGGACTGCGGGTGGGCCTGCAGACCTGTTACGATGTTCGCTTTCCCGAAGTAACCCGTCGCCTCGTCGATGCCGGAGCGACCCTGGTGCTGGTGCCGGCCGAGTGGGTGCGCGGTCCCCTCAAGGAGCACCATTGGCGCACGCTGCTGACGGCCCGGGCGCTCGAGAACACCGTGTTCGTAGCCGCCGCCGATCACACGCCGCCGATCGGCGTGGGTACGAGCCTGATCATCGACCCGATGGGCGTCGCGTTGGTGAGTCTTGGTGAGGCAGTGGATGTCGCGATCGCCTTTCTGGAACCGGCCCGCGTTGCAACGGTGCGCGCGATCAACCCGGCCCTGGCGCTGCGCCGGTTCGCCGTCGTGCCGCGCTGATTCTGATGGAGCTGACCCGGCTAGCGTTCGCTGACGCTCGCCTTGGTCGCGCGGGTCTGGGCGGCCGCCCGAATGCCGATGGCCGGTTCAATCTTGGGTGTGTGGGTGGCGTCGACGGCCGCACTCTCTTCGGCGGTCACGACGAGCCCCTGGGAACTGTTCGCCGAACGCGTGAGTTGAGCGACCCAGTTCGGATTGATGGTCGGGGCGTGGTCACCGGCGAACTTGAAATAGAGCGGAATTGCCGGGTTCAGCCAGGCCGAACTCCGCCCGTCGCCGATCACGGGGGTATCGCGCCAGGAGAGCAGAAAACTCTCCCCGTGGCGCAGCTTCTGAACGATCACGAGTTGCAGATGTGCCAACATTCGGTCTTCGAATTCTACGACGACTCGATCATATGTAAGCGAGCCCATGAGTGCTACTTTCGGTCGGTCGTGCTGCCCTCAGCGAGAAGCGAAGGGTGTTGAAACACTGGAGCCGGAACGATTGAAAGCGAGGCCTGCACTTTTACGTGGAACCGGGTAATGGTCCTCACTGTCCTCCGTTGGGGGGACAAATACAAGCAGTTCAGCAAGTGCCCAGCGCATTGTCACGTTGTGGCGGGGTCGACCGGCAGCGGAGCGGCGAATTCGAGCCGGAGCAGCACTTCGAGCGGGCGTTCGATCTGACCGAAGTGCCCGGCTCCCGCAATCGTACTGATCACGCACTGGGGCACAACCTCGCGCAGCTTCGCGTCGTCGGCCGCAGTGACGAACACGTCGTCGTCACCGTGCACGGCGCGCACCGGGCACACGATCTGAGCCCACCGCCGGGTTGCGTCGTAGGCGCCGGCGCGGACAGCGGCCAGCACGAACCCGGCTGGACGCAGTTCGGTTCCGATCGCGGCGACCACGGTCCCGTCGATGATTCCGGGGCGGCGAAACAGCGGCGCAACGAGGCCGCGCAGTAGATTCAGTCGGGCTAGGGCCGTGATCAGGCTACGGCTGGCGCTGCCGCCCCGCCGCAGCATCCGCATCGTCAGCAGCAGCGTGGTGAACGCCGGCAACACGAAGAAGTGGCGAATCGGGTAGCGCACGCTGTCCTGGATTGAAAACGACGTGGCCGAGACCAGACCGACGGATGCTGTCGCCCGCGTCTCGCTCGCCGCCAGCTGCAACGCGATGAACCCTCCCATGGAATGACCCACGACGTTCCAGCGCTCATAGCCGAGGGCGCGCGCCACCTCGGCGACTGTCTCGGCCATCGACTCGACGGTCAGGCTTGCTTCATCCGCGGGAAGCGGCGAGTCGCCCCATCCTGGCAGGTCGGGAATGATCAGATCGGGCAGATCACGTTCGGTGGCGTGGGCCGCCTGCAGCAGGGGCGTCCAGGTCGTCCAGGATCCGGCAGCACCGTGCAGCAGAATGGTCGCGGTCTGGCTGGTCGTGCGGCGCCCGTGCCGCACGACGACGGTGCCGCCGCGCAGCCGCATCGAACTGGTCGTCAGCCCAAAATGACGCGCATCCGGGTCGAGCGCGAAGGGGCTGTAGCCCAGCACGGTCGCCGGGGGTGCCGGTCGGGGCTGGGCGGCCGGCTCGGGGATCGGTGCCGGCACGGGTTGCGCTGGGCGCGGGCCGGGCTTCGGCCGCGGCCCCGGAGTATCAAGGGCGGTCGCGACGGAGAGGCTTCTGCTCGTTGGTCGGGTCATCAAGATGCTCATGTGCATAGTTCGGTGCGCAGACCGCGCCGGATTGCTCCCAGCCCTGACAAAGATGGGGCACGAAATCTCAACGCGCAGGAAGCGCACGCGTTGAGCCAATTAACAGGCAGGAATATCGAGTGCGCCGCGGCCGTTGCCGCCTACGGGCGAAGAGCGACGACCGCTCGCCCGTCCTCCCTGAACCTGTCGATCTGACTGACCGGCTGACTCGTTATTTTCAGAAAGAAGTACCCGTGAACCTCTTTTCCCCGCTGACCCTCGGCGACCTGCAGCTGCCCAACCGCCTCGTGATGGCGCCGCTGACCCGCATCCGTTCTGGCCAGTCTGGGGTCCCCGGCGAGCTGGTGGCCCTGCACTACACGCAGCGAGCCACACTCGGCCTGATCGTGAGCGAGGGCACTTACCCGAGCCACGCCGGCCAGGGCTTTCCCGGCCAGCCCGGTCTGGTTGAACCGGAGCAGCTCGCCGGCTGGCAGGCCGTGACCGACTCCGTGCACGCCGCCGGCGGACGCATCGTCGCCCAGGTCATGCACGCCGGTCGGGTCACGCACGAAGCCACCACCGGCGGCTACCGCGTCGTTGGGCCCAGCGCGATCGCCATCACCGGAAGTACCCGCACCTACGACGGCAAGCAGGACTTTCCCGTGCCCCACGCACTGACCGCCGAGGAGTTGCCCGGCATTATCGAGGACTTCGTGCGCGCGTCGAAGAACGCCATCGCGGCCGGATTCGACGGCGTGGAGCTGCACGGCGCCAACGGCTACCTGCTGCACGAATTCCTCTCGCCGGCCTCCAACGTGCGGGGCGACTCCTTCGGCGGGTCGCCGGAGAATCGTGCCCGTTTCGTGATCGACGTTGTCACGGCGGTCGCCGCGGCGATCGGTGCCGGCAAGGTGGGCCTGCGCATCTCGCCCGAGCACAACATTCAGGATGCCCTCGAAACGGATGCCGACGACCTCGCGGCCACCTATGGCGCCCTCCTCGGCGGGATCGCCCCGCTGGGCCTGGCTTACCTGAGCGTGCTGCACGCCGACCCGGCCGGAGAGTTCGTGCAACACCTGCGGGCGCGCTTCGGTGGCAACTTCCTGGTGAACAGCGGATTCGGCGTGATCACCTCGCGCGACGAAGCCCTCGCCCTGGTTCGTGACGACGTCGCGGACGCCGTCGTGGTCGGTCGCGCGGCCATCGCGAACCCTGACCTGCTGCGTCGCTGGCAGGAGGACCTGCCGGTCAACGAGCCCAACCCGCTCACCTACTACGCCGACGGCGCCCGCGGCTACACCGACTACCCCGCCCTGGCTTCCTAACTACCCCGCGAGAGCGCAAAAAGTGCCCGATTGACACTCTCAATCGGGCACTTTTTGCGCTCTCGCGAAACTTAGCGTGGGTTAAATGCGGCCAACTGCGCCGAGGCTTGCTCGAGCAGGCCGACCTTCTTGCAGTAGGCGAACCGCACGAGCGGCGCATATTCGGCCCGGTGCGCGGGGGAGCAGAACGCCGCAACCGGCACCGCTACCACCCCGGCGAGTTCGGGGAGCCGGCGGCAGAGGTCGGCACCTTCGGTGAAACCGAGCGGTGTGGCGTCCGCCACGATGAAATACGAGCCCTGCGGCACGCTGATGGCGAATCCGGCCGTGCGAAGCCCCGTGGCCAGGACATCGCGCTTGCCTTTCATCTCGGCGGCGATGTGCGCAAAATACGCGTCCGGCAGGTCGAGCCCCACCGCGATGGCCGGCTGAAACGGCGCCGCGTTGACATAGGTGAGAAACTGCTTGACCGCGAGAATGGCGGTCACGATTTTGGCGGGCGCACTCAGCCACCCCACCTTCCAGCCGGTCAGGCTGAACGTCTTGCCCCCGGATGAAATGGTGACCGTGCGCTCCCACGCCCCCGGCAGCGTCGCGATCGGAATATGCGGCGCCCCGAACGTGAGGTGTTCGTAAACCTCATCCGTGACGATCAACGCGTCGTGCTGGTGCGCGAGCTCGACAATCAGCTCCAAAGTCTCCCGGGGAAATATCGCGCCGGTCGGGTTGTGCGGATCGTTCACGATGATCAGTCGGGTGCGATCAGTCACGGCGGCGCGAAGGGCGTCGAGGTCGGGCTGGAAGTCGGGAGCACGCAGCGGAACCGTTCGATGGATGCCGCCACCCAGGCCGATCAGTCCGCCGTAGGCATCGTAGAACGGCTCGAAGGTCACGACCTCGTCACCCGGTTCGATCAGCGCCAGAATGGTCGCCGCAAGCGCCTCGGTTGCCCCGGCCGTGACCAGAATCTCACTGCCGGGGTCGAGCGTCAGCCCGTAGAACCGCTGCTGGTGCCGGGCAATCGCCTCGAGGAGGACCGGATGGCCGCGCCCAGGCGGATATTGGTTCACCCCGTCGCTGATCGCCTGGCGGGCGGCCTCGAGAACCTCGGCCGGTCCGTCTTCATCCGGAAAGCCCTGTCCGAGATTGATGGCACCGGTGCGCGTGGCGAGCGCGCTCATCTCGGCGAATATACTCGCTGCAACGCTGCCGTCTTCCGCGAGGAGCCCGGCCCCGCGGGCTGTGCGTCGCCAGGCACCCGAGACGATCGGGGTATGTTCTGTGTCGAAAGAGTCCTGCATAGGCTCCAAGCTATCGCCTCGGCAAGGTCTCGGCTTGATCATTGAATGCTCTCAGGCCGTACATACCGAACGTTCAGGTTCGGGCGCAAAGCTGGCAATGCTTGGAAGGAGCACCCGATGACCGACAACAATAAAGATTCTGGCACCACCCCCGATCCGGCTGATGATGCAGCAGCATTTGCCGTGAATGAGTCCGGCGAGGCTACTCCGCCCACGGTACCGCCGGTGCCACCCACCGAAGCGCCGGGTGCACCCTCGGCCCCGACCGCCCCGTCGACGAATTCCGAGCCCGCAGTGCCGGTCGTCAACGCACCGACCCAGCCTGCCGCGACTGAGACCGGTTACCCGGCCGCGAACCCGACCTCCACTTACCCGACGGATGCCTTCGGTCGCCCCGTCGAGACCGCCACAGCCTCTGCCTACGCCCCCAGCGTCGCCCCGCAGGACTACGCCACCGCTAATTCCTACCCCGGGCAGCCGTTCACGGCCGGCAAGACCAAGGAATCCGGTCGCCGCAAGGGCAGCGTCGCGCTCATCGCCGCCCTCGCCATCGGCGCCCTGGTCGGCGGATCATCCGGTGCCGGCATCACCGCCCTGATGATGAGCAATCAGAGCAACGGAGTCCGGGTCAGCGAAGCCTCCGGCCCGAGCAACGTCGTGGTCAATGACTCCACGAGCGTCAATCAGATCACCGCCGTGGCCGCGAAGGCCTCGCCGAGCGTCGTGACCATCGATGTCGCCAATGGCTCCTCGGGCGGTACCGGCTCCGGGGTCATCCTCACCGAAGACGGCTACGTGCTCACCAACACCCATGTCGTCACGCTCGACGGGGCCGCCTCGGACGTCACTATCGAGGTCAAGAGCAACGACGGGAAGCTGTACACCGCTACGCTCGTCGGCACCGACCCCATCTCCGACCTCGCCGTCATCAAACTGACCGACGCCAGCGGCCTGACCCCGATCACCTGGGGTGACTCCTCCGAGCTCAACGTCGGCGACAGCGCCATCGCCATCGGCGCCCCCCTCGGCCTGTCCGGCACGGTCACTGACGGCATCGTCAGCGCCCTCAACCGCAGCATCACCGTCGCAAGCTCGGCCGCACCGAGCTCGCCCGACCAGACGGTACCCGACGAGGGCGACAGCCAGAACCCGTTCTTCTTCGACTTCCCCAACCAGAACGGCGAACAGTCGCAGGGCTCCCAGGGTGCCACCGCGAGCATCTCCCTCCCCGTGATTCAAACGGATGCCGCCATCAACCCCGGTAACTCCGGTGGAGCCCTGCTGAATGACGCCGGTGAGCTGATCGGCATCAACGTGGCCATCGCTAGTGCCGGCAGCACGACCGCGTCGTCGGCGGCCGGAAGCATCGGCGTGGGATTCTCGATCCCGTCGAACTTCGCTCAGCGCATCTCCGATGAGATCATCGCCAATGGAACGGCCACGCACGGCCTGCTCGGTGCGAGCGTCAGAGACGCATCGAGCTCGACCAGCAGCACGGTGGGCGCCCTCATCGTCGAAGCCAGCTCCGGTGGTGCGGCCGAACAGGCCGGCCTGCAAGCCGACGACGTGATCACCAACTTCAACGGTGTGCCGATCACCGACGCGATCGACCTCACCGCCCAGGTGCGGGTACTCCCCGCCGGTGGAACCGCTGACCTCACCTATGTGCGAGACGGCAAGTCGTTCACCGTCTCGGTCACGGTCGGCGAGCTCACCAGCTAAGCCCCGCTCCTTCCCTGCACATCGCGTCGCCGGCTCGCCGGCGACGCGATGTGTTCGTCGGCAGGTGGGTGACGGAACGTCGGTGCGTGGCGAATTGCCGGGCTGGTAGGCTCGATCGTCCTACCCCCTTATCGGAAAGCTGGCCAGCCAGGTGCACCAAGGTAGTACGGGATTTCTGCCCGGGGTCTCGTACGTGATGCCCGTGCTGAACGAGGCGACACACGTGCGAGCTGCAGTCGAGAGCCTGCTGGGGCAGGACTATCAAGGACCGTTCGAGGTCACCCTGGCACTCGGACCGAGCATCGACGGAACGACCGAACTGGTCGAGGAAATGGCCGCCGTAGATGCTCGCATTCGTGTCGTGGCCAACGAAGTGGGGTCGACTCCGGCCGGCCTGAACACGGCCATTCGCGCGTCCCAATATGCGGTCGTCATTCGCGTGGACGCTCACTCGGTGTTGCCCCCCGAGTACGCCCGCGTCGCGGTTGAAACGCTCGAACGCACCGGCGCCGACAACGTCGGCGGCATCATGGATGCTCGCGGAATCAGCGCCTTTGAACGGGCCGTAGCCCGTGCCTACGGCACCCGCATCGGCCTCGGCGGCACACCGCACCACGTGGGCGGAGCGGAAGGGGCCGCCGAAACGGTCTACCTGGGCTGTTTTCGCACCCAGAGCATCCTCGAAGTCGGTCTCTTCGACGAGGGTGTGAAACGCGGCCAGGACTGGGACCTCAACCGTCGGCTGCGCGAGGCCGGTGGCCTGGTCTGGTTCACGCCGAAGCTGCGGGTGCTCTACCGGCCCCGGCCGACCCTGGCCCAATTGGCGCGGCAGATGCTGTCGACCGGGCTGTGGCGCGGAGAACTCGCGCGGCGCTACCCGGCGGCCAACGGCATCCGTTATTTCGTGCCGCCGGCCATGGTGCTCGGTGTGACTCTCGGAGTGCTCCTCGGCCTCGGGGGGCTCCTGCAGCTGACTCTCGGCGCAACGCCGTGGCTGATCCTCGGCCTGATTATTCCGGCCGGGTACCTGCTCATCGTCGTCGCCGCGACTCTCGCGGCGGCCCGACCAGACGGATTTCGTGCAGGACTGCACTTTCTCGTAGTCTTGCCGTGCATTCACTTCTGCTGGGGAATCGGCTTCGTCCTCGGATATCTCAAGCTCACCAGCAACATCACGGCACACACGGGAAGGTGAGCAGATGACCAGTTCGCCCCACATCTCTCCCAACCGGCCGGCCCGACCGGAGTCGATCGCCCAGCTCCGAGCCGTCGCCCAGCCGCCGGAGGTGCGCCTGCGTGCCAACGCTGAGCACTGGACGGCAAGCCTGTACCTGCGCGACCTGTCGCCGTACCTGACCTGGATGCTGCTGAAAACCCGCATCTCCGCCAACGGTGTGACCGCTCTGATGATCCTGGCTGGCTGGTCGACCGCCGCAGCGCTGCTGATTCCCGGAATCTGGGGCGCACTGCTGGCCCTCGCCCTCAGCCAGGTGCAGATGCTGATCGATTGCTGCGACGGTGAAGTCGCCCGCTGGCGCGGCACGTCCTCACCCGCGGGGGTGTTTCTCGACAAGGTCGGGCACTATTCCACCGAGTCGCTCATTCCCATTGCCCTCGGCTTTAGGGCAGCCGCGTACCCGTTCGAGTCGCCCGAGGATTTTCTCTGGACCAGCCTCGCGCTGCTGCTCGCCCTGATCATCGTGCTGAACAAAGCGCTCAACGACATGGTGCACGTCGCCCGCGCCAACGCCGGCTTAACCAAGCTCGCTGATACCCACGGTGAGAAGACGCCAACGTCGAGCCTGATCGCCCGGGTGCGCCGCTTGGCCCGCTTTGTGCCGTTCCACCGGCTATACCACTCCGTCGAGTTGACCATGGTCATCTTCGCTGCGGCCCTGATCGGGCTGTTCCTCGGTCAGCCGATCGTCGACCGGGCCGTGCTGAGCATCCTGGTTCCGCTCGCATTTCTGTCGCTCATCGGCCATTTCGTGGCCATTATGGCGTCCAAGCGTGTCCGTTCCTAGCTTTGGCTCCGGCACCCCGACGGTCGGTGTCGTGGTGCTCACCCAGGGCACCCGGCCGGTGGACCTCGACCGCGGAATCCGCTCGGTGCTGGCCCAGCAGGGGGTTACCCTCGACGTAATCTGTGTCGGCAACGGCTGGCAGCCGACCGGCTTGCCCGCCGGCGTGCCATCGCTCGGGCTGCCGACGAACCTCGGCATTCCGGCCGGACGCAATCGCGGGGTGTCGCTCGTCGCCGGGGACTACCTGTTTTTTCTCGACGACGATGCGAGCATTCCCGACCCGAACTTTCTGATCAACGCGATCGGCAAGCTGCGCGCCGACCCCACGATCGGCCTGCTGCAGCCGCGGGTCGAGGACCCGACCGGCGTCGAATCGCCCCGGCGGTGGATTCCGCGCATCCGCAAGGGCGAGGCCACCACGCCCGGACCGGTGTTCTCGGTCTGGGAGGGCGCCGTGGTGCTGCCGCGGGCCGTCTTCGACGCGACCGGCGGCTGGGCCGAGCCGTTCTTCTACGCCCACGAGGGCATCGAACTGGCCTGGCGGGTCTGGGACCAGGGCCGGGTCGCCTGGTATGCCGGCGACCTCGTGGCCAACCATCCGGTGATCCTGCAGACCCGGCACGCCGACTATTATCGCCTGAATGCCCGCAATCGGGTTTGGCTCGCCCGTCGCAACCTGCCAGCCCTGTTGGTGCCGCTCTATGTCGGCGCCTGGACGGCAATTCAGGTGCTGCGCTGGGCCCCGAACAACCGGCCGGCCCTGCGCGCCTGGTTCGGCGGCTGGCGCGAGGGCTGGCGCAGCGATCCGGGGCCGCGGCATCCGCTTCGAGCACGCACGATCTGGCGCATGACCGTCGCCGGGCGACCGCCGATTATCTGAGGGACGGTAGGCTGGTGCGGTGGTAATTCGGAAAGATGTCAGGCGTGCCGTCAAGCTGGTCAAGGATGTTGTGGCATCCCGCAAGGCGCAACACGCGCTGCGCGGCCCGCTGAAATCGCGGGAAATACGCGAGGACAACCACTTCAAGATCGCTGTCTACTTTGCTGACGGGCCGGTCAACATGTACCAGATGCGGCAGTGGTACCGGCCGCTCGCCACCCTCGCCAAGACCTGGCCGGTGCTTGTGCTCAGCCGCACCGGCGGCGGCACCCTCAAGCTCATGGACGAGTCGCCGGTTCCGGTCGCCTACGCGCGCACGGTGCCGCAGCTCGAGCGGATCGTCGCCGAGCAGGACATCCGCATCGTGTTCTATGTCAACCAGAACCCGCGCAACTTTCAGATGATGCGCTACGGGCGCTGCTGGCACGTTTTCATCAACCACGGTGAGAGCGACAAGATGTATATGATCACCAACCAGTTCAAGGCCTACGACTACTCCTTCGTCGCCGGGGACGCCGCGCTGGCCCGACTGGACCGGGTGCTCTGGGACTACGACTTCGACAAGCGCGCCATCAAAATCGGGCGCCCGCAGGCCGACTATTTCAGCGGCGAACTGCCGTACACGCGCGACGACCGCCAGGTGGTGCTCTACGCCCCCACCTGGGAGGGCGATCGGGCCGCCGCCGCCTATGGCTCCGTCGCCACCCACGGGGTCGCGCTGGTCAGCGCCTTGCTGGCCACCGGAACGCATCGGGTCATCTATCGTCCGCACCCGCGCAGCGGCGTTGTCGACCACCTCTACGGTGCTGCCAATAAGACCATCATCAGCGCCATCGCCGCGGCGAACGCCCGCGATCCGCGCGCGCAGCACGTCTACGATTCCGGCCCAGACCTGGGCTGGCAGTTGGCCGCCGCTGACGTCGCCATCGTCGACATTTCGGCGATGGTGTACGACCGTCTTGCCACCGGCAAGCCACTCATTATCACCCGCCCCGTGAACCCGACGGCCGTGATCGACACGAGCGGGTACCTCTCAGACTGTGAGTGGCTGCCCGCCGAGGCGGCCATGGACATCGTCGCCGCCGTCGACCGGCTCACCCACGATGGCGCGGCGGTCGAACGACTGCAGGGCTGGGTGCAGCGCTATTTCGGCGACACCACCCCCGGCGTCGCAACGGAGCGCCTGCACACGGCCGTGCAGCACCTCATGGACGAATGGGATCGGTTCGCAGCCGTGCACGGGCACGATGCACCCATCGTGCCCGATCCCGCCACGATCCCCGACGACGAGCTCTAGCGTCGGCTTTTGACCGGGTGTTGCGCCTCCCAGCGAACATTGCGCGCTGCTGTGCTGCACGGGCGCCCAATTGTGGCTCGCGCGCCGGGCCGGCCGCGCGCGCGAGCGGCTTGGGGTTGCGCGAGCAGCACCAGCACGACCGACGCGCTACTCCCGTGCGGGGTCGGGCGGCGCTTCGAGCTGCTGCGGCTGCGCAGTCGGCCACGAAGCGGATGCCAAAGGCTCGGCCGGTCCGGCCGCCACCGGCTTGCCCCGGTGCGTTTCCCGCACTCGGATCTCTCGCAGTCGTGGGTCCAAATCCGGCTGAAACCCGCTGGGCGGCGGGCCGAACGCGAGTCGTGACGCGTGCATGACCTTATTGCCCAGAATGTGATTGCCGACACCGCCGATGACAGCTCCGATGCCAAACGGGAGGACTTTGCCGAGCAGGCTGGCGCTGCCACGGGTGGCGAACTGACGCAGAAAAGCGCTCTTGAGCCGGTCGGTCAGGGGGCCCAAAACCGCCCGGGGGAGGCTGTTCGTGATGAGTTCGCCCCAGTAGGTGGTGCGGGCCGTGCCCGAACCGGTGACCTGGCCAGCGAGCTGGCGCACCAGATCGCTGCCCTCCCGGCCCAGCATCATGGTCAGGACCAGGGCGCGGGCTCGCTCCGGATCCTCCACGGCGATACCGTGTACCTCGCTGACTGACTGCGTGAACAGCGCCGTTGCCTCGAGAAAGCCGGCGGTCTCCAGGCCAGACAGGGCGATGGTCACGCCCGTGCCGACCCCGGGAATGACGGCGGTCGCGCCCACTGCTGCGCCCCCGGCGATGACCGCCGCGAGATAGCGCTTCTCCAGGATGCGCACGATCTGCTCCGGCGAGGCGTGGGGATTGCGGCGACGGATGCTGCGGATGTGGGCCAGGACGACTGGCCGGTGAATGGCCAGAACCCGGTCGATTCCCTTCACAAACCCGGTCGGTAGGGCGCCGCCCTGCGGATTCCCGCCGGTCGATGACAGCATCGGTGTGCTTTTCCTGGCCATTGATCGCCTTCCCCTCGCCCGTCTCGTCGAGTGTACGTGGTGCGCCGGGGCACACGCTGTGCCGCGCGGCGACTCCGGCAAGACATCAAATACCACGTCTGGGCAATTGTCCAGCCGCTAGTCAAGACCGGGGCGGGCGGCTACAACTGAGGAATGCCCGAGCCGAAATCAGAAGCATCCAGACTGCTTGGCCGCCGTCTGCGCGAACGGCGCCTGACTCTTGGCTTCAATCAGGAGTCGGTGGCCCTGCTCGCCGGACTCAACGTGTCGAATTATGCCCGAATCGATCGGGGGTATGGAAACCCGACGATGTACACCCTCATTCGACTCGCCGCCGTACTGCAACTCGAACTCAGTGAGCTGGTGATCGGTCTGGAGGTCGAACAGCTTCCGCCCACCCGGGACGCCTACCTGGCCATCAACTTTCGCTGACGATGCTTCTGGTCAGGCCTTGGGCTTGACGGCGTAGTCCGCGTTGTAGCGCTCAAGCACGTCGGTGATCGGGGCATCGAGCACAAGATCGCCCCGGTCGAGGTAGAGGCCGCGGGTGCAGAACCGTCGCAGGTCTCGCTCATTGTGCGACACGATGAACAGCGTTCGGCCGCCGGCGAGAAGCTCTTCGATGCGCTGATAGCACTTCTCCCGAAAGGCCTTATCTCCCACGGCCAGTACCTCGTCGACCAGGAGAATCGGTTCTTCCAACCGGGAGATCACGGCGAAAGCGATGCGCACCTTCATGCCGCTGGACAGATGCTTGTACGGCGTATCGATGAAATCGGCGATCTCGGCGAAGTCGATGATCTCGTCAAAGCGTTCGGCAATTTGCTTGCGGGTCATGCCGTGCAATCCCGCAGTGAGATAGACGTTGTCGCGTACGCTCAGGTCGTCGACGAATCCGCCGGTGATCTCGATCAGCGGTGCGACGCCCTCGGTCACGTGCACCGTTCCCGTATCGGGAAGTACGACTCCGGTGACGAGTTTGAGCAGGGTGGACTTGCCCTGGCCGTTGCGGCCGACGACACCGATGGCTTCCCCCGGCTGCACGGTGAAGCTCACGTGCTGCAGGGCCCAGAATTCGCCCGGGCGGCTGCGCCGGTTTCTGGCACCGAAGAGGTCCTTGAAATTGCGGCGACCGCGACGATTCCTGCGAAAGCGGATGCCGACATCCACTAGCGAAATCACCGGCAGCACCGCGGCTGTCTGGTTCACCACTAGATCTCCTTCAGAACGGCGCGCTCGGTACGGCGGAAGACCAGCAGCCCCAGCCCGAGAAAGACCAGGGACATGACAACGCTGATCAAAACGGCGAACCAGTCGAGTTGCTCCGGAAAAAACGCTGCCCGGTAGAGGCTGAAGATGCCGGTCAGTGGGTTGAAAGTAGCCCAGAACTGCAGTTCAGGCGGAAGATCGGTGGTGCTGTAGATGATGGGGGAGGCGTAGAAGAGAAATCGAAGGATGAGTTTGACGGCCCGTTCCAGGTCCCGAAAGAACACGACGAGCGGTGCGACGAGCAGGCCGACGCCCGCGGTCAGCGCTGCCTGAATCACGATGGCGAGGGGAAAGAACAGCGCGTCGATGTGCAGTTGCGCGCCGTAAACAATGGCGAAGAGAACCAGTACCGGTATCGAAGCGAGAAACTCGATGCCCTTGGAGAGCACGAGGCGGTTCACCCAGATGGTGCGGGGAATGCGGGTGGAGCGGATGAGCTTGGCCTCGCGCAGAAATGCCCTCGTGCAATCGGAGACAGCCCCGTTGAACCACATCCAGGGCAGCAGGGCGGCCAACAGGAACACGATATAGGGCTCGTTGCCGACGTTTTTGTCAAATACCTGGGTGAAGACGAACCAGTAGATTCCGGCCATCACGAGCGGATCGAGGATGGACCAGAAGTAGCCGAGTACCGAGGTGGAGTAGCGCACGCGAAGATCGCGCTGCGTCAGCAGCCAAAGGGAATGCCGATACCGCGCGATCGGCGTGCGCTGTTCGGGGCGCACCAGGGCGTAACTACTCACGCCGTCTATCGTATGGGAGCCGGACTTGGTCTCGTGCCAGCCCACACTTACTGGGCTCTGGCCCAAACACCCCCAAACAGTGGTCGTCAGCCCCGCAGTCGCATAGGTTAAGGATCAGCGGGTTGCGTGGATGGGTGCTTGTCGACGCAGCCACCCGCACACAAGCAAGGGAGCCCGCATGGCCTACAACGTCGCCCAGAAATTAATCTCCTCGCACCTGATAGTCGGAGAGATGATCCCCGGCACCGAAATCGGCATCCGCATCGACCAGACCCTCACCCAGGATGCAACGGGCACCCTGGTCATGCTCGAGCTGGAAGCTCTCGGCCTGGATTACGCACGCACAGAGGTTTCCGTGCAATATGTCGACCACAACCTGCTGCAGGCCGACAGCAAGAACGCCGAAGACCATGACTTTCTGCGTTCTGCCTGCCAACGCTTTGGCATCTGGTTTTCCAAGGCCGGCAACGGGGTATCGCACCCGACGCATATGCAGCGCTTCGGCATCCCGGGCAAGACCATAGTCGGCTCGGACAGCCACACCCCGGCGGCTGGCTCTCTCGGCATGCTCGCCATCGGCGTCGGCGGCACCGAGGTCGCGCTGGCGATCGCCGGCGAACCGCTCTACATTCGCATGCCCGAAATCTGGGGGATTCGTCTCACCGGACAGCTGCCGCCGTGGACGAGCGCCAAGGACGTCATCCTTGAAATGCTCCGTCGCCACGGTGTGAAGGGCGGAGTCAACCGGATCGTCGAGTACTACGGTCCGGGGCTGGCATCGCTGACCGCGATGGACCGGCACGTGATTGCCAATATGGGCGCAGAGCTCGGAGCAACGACGACGGTATTCCCCGCCGATGATCAGGTTCGCACATTCTTGCGCGCCGAGGCGCGTGAGGACGACTTCGTCGAACTGCTCGCCGACGCTGATGCGACCTATGACGTGAACGAGGAGATCGATCTCGCGACGATCGTGCCGTTGATCGCGCTGCCGAGTTCTCCGGGCAATGTCGTTCCGGTGAGCGAGGTCGCCGGCCGGCCGGTCGAGCAGGTGGTGATCGGGTCATCCGCTAACCCGGGTCTGCGTGACTTCGCGATCGTCGCGGCGATCACCAAGGGACGTCAGTCCTTTCCCGGGCTGAGCCTTGACGTCAATCCGAGTTCACGCCAGATTCTGCAGGACCTGACCAAAATGGGCGCCACGCTGGATCTGATCGGGGCCGGCGCGCGGCTGCACCAGTCCGGCTGCATGGGCTGCATCGGCATGGGGCAGGCACCCGCCAACGGCAGCATCAGCCTGCGCACCATGCCGCGCAACTTTCCGGGTCGCTCGGGCACCCAGGAGGACTCGGTCTACCTCTGCTCGCCGGAAACCGGGGCTGCGGCCGCGTTGACCGGAAAAATCACCGATCCGCGCGACCTCGCCGACTTGTTCGGTATGGACTATCCCGAGATCGTCCTGCCCGAGTTCTCCAGTGTGAACCTGACCATGCTTGAGGCGCCGCTGCCGGCGGCGGAATCGCTCACCATCGCGCTGGTCAAGGGCGAGAATATTTCATCCCTGCCGGTCTTCGGCCCGCTCGCCGAGCGTATTGAGGCGCCCGTTGCGCTGATCGTTGGCGACGATATTTCAACGGATGAGATTCTTCCGGCCGGTGCGCGTGTCTTGCCGTTTCGCAGCAACGTGCCCAAACTTGCCGAATTCACCTTTGATCAGGTCGACCCGACCTACCCGACCCGCGCCGCGCTCAGCCGGGACACGACCGGTCATATGATTGTCGCCGGCGCCAACTACGGGCAGGGTTCCTCCCGCGAGCACGCCGCGATCACGCCCCGATTCCTCGGCCTGCGGGTGGTGCTGGCGGTGTCATTCGCGCGCATCCACTGGCAGAACCTGGCGAACTTCGGCGCGCTCGCGCTGCAATTCACGAATGCCGCCGATCACGATCGCATCCAGCGTGACGACGTCCTGGTGCTCGATGGCATTCGGGAGGCGCTCGCCAACGGCACCGAGATTCTCGTTCGCAACACCACCCGCAACGAGACCTATGCGGTGCGGCACGAACTCTCCACCCGCCAGATCGAGATGCTCCTGGTCGGCGGTCTCATTCCGTGGCTGCGTGCCCGGCACGCGCAGGGCGAGCCCGAGATCGGCGCAGCCGAGTAGCGGCACAAAGAACGGGACCGGCTCCCGCCGGCCCCGTTCTGATTATTCGGTGCTGTCGACCACGTATCGGTAATACTCGACGCCCTCATCGAAGAAGTCGGGTCCGTTCGATGTTCCGACATGATCGACCACGAACTCGTCGTGGGCGGGCGGGGTGACGTCGATCAGGCGTCCCGCGTGCACGTCGATATATTGCGTTTCGTTCAGATCGACAGCTCCGAGCAGCGCGCTGTCGAAATTGATTCGCGCCGCCGCGTCTTGCCACCCGGCCACAACGCGCAGCGGCAGGGCCTCCGCCGCGTCGCCACTGCCATAGCCGAGGGCCAGCCAGTCCTGATCGGCCAGATCCAGGCCGTCGGTCAGTGCCTGGTGCAGGCCAGCGGCGAGCCAGGCCGGCAGGGCAGCGGTGTAGAGATTACCGAGGTCGCGCATGGCTTCCGAGCCGAGTCCGAGCTTTTCCCGAACGAGGGTGTCCCAGAGCGGGGTTTTGCGCAGCTGGTTGCGCGCCCGGCGCGCCAGCGGAAAGGCATCGCCGGTGTTTTCGGCGAGCTGCGCACCGATGATGCCGAATGGTTTTGGGGCCAGCAGCTCAGCGCTCAGCCGATCGGCGTCGACGCCGGCTGCGGCGGCGAGTGCGCGCAGCTCGTCGTGACCGTCAGTATCGTGCGCGAGAGCGAACAGGTAGGCCATGACCCACCCGGTGGTGGGCATCTGGTGGTACGGGCGGTGCATGAACACCGCGTCGATGTCGTGAAAATAGTCGAGATTTCGGCCGGGGCGTTTGTCGAGCATCGCTGTCATCGCATGGTGGGTGGCATCGATGTAGCAGCTGGTGGAGTAATGCCCGTTGAACATGGGCAGGTCCTGCAGCTGGCCGTCGTCGCGGTCGGGCTGATTGCGAAAACGTGTAAACGGCTTGCGAAAGTCGGCCACCCGATAGTCGGAGTCGCTGCCAGCCCCGGCGAGGTCCACCTCCAGTAGCCGGGCGTCGCTCTCCAGCAACATGGCGACGGCCCCTGCTCCCTGGGTGGGCTCGCCGCTGCCACCGCGCGCGTACTCGGCGATGTCGGCGCAGACGACGATGGCCTGGCGACCGCGGCCATCCGTTGCCAGATAGCGCAGCGCAGCTTTCATGCCGTACACGCCGCCGAGGCAGGCCTGCTTGAATTCAGGCACTTCGCAGTCTCTGGCCAACAATGGCAGGCCGGCGGCGGCGAGGGCCTCATTGACCATGCCCTTCACGATGACAGCACCGGCCGAATTGTCGGTGCTTGATTCGGTTCCGAGGGCGAGCAGTCCGACCTGGGTCGGGTCGATGTCATAGTCCCTAATCAGCCGCCAGACCGCGGTAGCCGCGAAGGTATAGACACTCTGCCGGGGTGCGCGCATGCGAAAACTGCGTCCGACCACCGAACGGAATTTCTCCCACGGTTGGTCATTCCACTCGCACCACGATTCGAGCTGAACGCGATACGGCGGGAGGTACAGGGAGAAACCACTAATTCCAGGAGCCAACTGTGTCCACTTAACTTTCAGGTGATTGCGGGGCCGCGACGGTCACGTTATTTTAGTCGGCCAAGCTGCGAGTCGGGGCGCGGGCCGGTTCGAACGGATAACGTCGGGGGGCCCGGCTAAAATGGAGGCAGAACCGATCGGAGCAGTCCTGTGTCACAGACCCTTGAGGCCGGCGCTACGGCCCGCGCCCGCGCACACAGCAACATTGCACTGGTCAAGTACTGGGGCAAGAACGATGCCGTTCTCAATACCCCGGCGGTCGGGTCGATCTCGATCACCCTCGACGCCCTCTACACCGACACCCGAGTGACCTTTCGCGCCGGGCTTGCGACCGATGAATTATGGCTCAATGGATGCCGGCACGACGCCACCAAGGCCAGCCGCGTTCTCGACCTGGTGCGTTATTCCCGAGGCGCTACCCTGTGCGCGATCGTGGAGTCCGCGAATAATTTCCCGACCGGAGCCGGGCTGGCCTCGTCGGCGTCCGGTTTCGCCGCTCTCGCCGTCGCCGCGACCGGCGCAGCCGGGCTCACGCCGACCGCGCGGGAGCTGTCCATTCTGGCCAGGCACGGCTCCGGTTCGGCCGCCCGTTCCCTTTTCGGCGGTTTCGCCGAGATGCACGCTGGCAGTGCCGCCGACGGTTTGGACTCCTACGCTGAGCAGCTGCTGCCCGGCGCGGACTGGCCGCTCGCCATTTTGGTCGCTATCACCGAGCACGGGGCGAAGTCGATCAATTCGACCGTCGGAATGGGCGCGACCGCGGTCAGTTCGCCGTTCTACCCGGCCTGGCTGGCGACGGCCCCGACTGATCTCGCCGATATGCGGGCCGCGATCGCCGCTTTCGACTTCGTGCGTGTCGGCGAACTCGCCGAGTACAACTGCCTCCAGCTGCACGCCCTGATGCTCACCACCCGGCCAGCGTTGATCTATTGGAACGCCGCGACGGTCGCCGTGATGCACGCCGTTCGCGACCTGCGCGCGTCCGGCATTGCGGCCTACTTCACCATCGATGCCGGACCGCAGGTGAAGGTGCTCTGCCTGCCGACCGATGCGTCCCGGGTGCACGCCGCACTGTCGACCGTGGGCGGCGTGCTCGAGGTGCGCCAGAGCGCGCTCGGCCCCGACGCCTACCGGCTGGACTGACGTGACAGCGATAACGTCATCGGCCCCTGGAAAACTTTTTCTGCTCGGTGAATACGCGGTTTTGCACGGCGCACCGGCGCTGCTGGCGGCCGTCGATCGCCGAGTCACCGTCACGGTCGTACCGGCCGGGTCCTGGCGGCTGCACGCCCAAAGCATTGGTATCCAGCACCTCGACCTCGACGATGAGGGTCAACTACCGGCCGCTCTCAACGCCCAGACCCGGTCGACCCTGCGCCTGTTCGATACGGTGCGAGCGGCAGTGCGAGCCCGAGTAGGCGGCGGCCCGTTCGAGATCAGCATCGACAGCGCGGAACTCTCCCGCGACGGCCACAAGTTAGGGCTCGGGTCGAGCGCTGCGGTGGCCAGCGCGCTCACGGCCGCCCTGGCCAGGGCCTCGAGGCTGCACCTCGATCGCGCGGCGCTGTTCACGCTGGCCCAGTCGGCCCATCGGGCCGCCCAAGACGGCACGGGTAGCGGCGGAGATGTCGCCGCAAGCGTCTACGGCGGTCTGCTCTCCTATGCCGTCGGCGCGACGCCGGTGCCGCTGCAGTGGCCCACCGATCTCACCATGCTGGCCGTAGTCACCGGTGAAGGGTCGGTGACAACCGACCTGGTCGGTCGGGTGAACGACTTTGGTGCCGCGCATCCGCTGCAACACGCCCAGGACGTGGCGAGGCTGACCCGGCTCGCGCACACGGCACAATCAGCGCTCGCCGACCGCGCCGAATTTCTGCGCCTGATCGACGACTACTTCACTGCGCTGGCCCGGCTCGACAGCCACGCCGAGGCCGGCATCGTTACCGCGCGTCACCGGGAGCTGCGCGTCGTGGCCCAGCGGGCTGGTGGCGTGTTCAAGACTTCCGGAGCTGGCGGCGGCGATGTCGGACTCGCCTTCAGCGCGAGCGGCTTGGCCGCCGAACGGCTTGCGGCAGCACTGACCGACGCCGGCGCATCCGTTGTACCGCTGGTCCTTGGCGCAGAGGGGACAAGGTCATGAGCGGCTCACGCATCGCGAAGTTCTATCGGATGTCGGTGCAGAAACGACTGGAGTTGCTACACGAACGCGGAACGTTGAACGATGCTGACTACGCCATGCTGCAGCCCGGTGTCAGCCTGCTGAACGCCGAAACCGCCGATCGTCTCACTGAAAACGTGATCGGCGTATTTTCGATGCCACTCGGTCTCGGACTGAATTTTCAGATCAACGGCCTGGACTATCTGGTTCCTATGGTGGTGGAGGAGCCGTCCGTCGTGGCTGCGGTCAGTTCCACCGCGCTTCTGGTGCGCCAGGCGGGTGGGTTCGCCAGCAGCTCCGACGAGCCGCTGCTGATCGGCCAGGTGCAGATCGTCGACGTTGCCGACCCGGCGCGTGCTCGCCAGGCTCTGCTTGCGCAATCCGAGCACATTCTGCAGCTGGCCAACAGCGGCCACGCGAACATGGTCGCCCGCGGCGGCGGCGCGCGCGGTATCGAGGTGCACCTGCGCGGAGCGACGGCGCAAAACGGCGAGCTGCTGGTGGTACATCTGCTCGTCGACACCCGCGATGCGATGGGCGCGAACCTGGTCAACTCCATGTGCGAAAGCATCGCACCCCTGATCGAGCAGATCAGCGCTGGTCGGGTGTTCCTGCGCATCCTCTCAAACCTGACCGATCGCGCCCTCGTGCGTGCCCGGGCGGTCATCCCGGAAGCTCTGCTGGCAACCGGGGACTATCCCGGCGACCGGGTGCGCGACGGGATCATTCTGGCCAGCGAATTCGCCGCCATGGACCCCTATCGGGCCACCACCCATAACAAGGGCATCATGAACGGCATCGACGCCGTCGCGATCGCCACCGGCAACGACTGGCGCGCCATCGAGGCCGCCGCCCACGCGTACGCCGCCCGCGGGCCACGTTATGCACCGTTGTCGACCTGGAGCGCCAACGACGCCGGCGACCTGGTCGGCGAACTGACCATGCCGCTGAAGGTCGGCACGGTCGGCGGTCAGGTGGAATCGAACCCGGCCGTGCGCATCGCCCATACAATTTTGGATGTCGCCTCGGCGCGCGAACTGGCCGAGGTAATGGCGGCCGTCGGGCTGGCCCAGAACCTGGCTGCGCTCAAAGCACTCTCGACCACGGGGATCCAACACGGCCACATGCGCCTGCACGCCCGAGCGGTCGCGGTGGCCGCCGGTACCGGCCCGGCGCGGTTCGATGAGGTCGTCGAGCGACTCCTCGTCGGCGGCGAGATCAAGGTGTGGAAGGCGCGGCAGATTCTGGCCGAACTCGAAGCCCGGCCGTCGCCGGTCCGCGCACCCCCGACCGCCGTGCCCCGGGCTGCAGCGCCCCAGGCCGCAGTGCCCCCGACCGCAGCGATGCCGGCTGCAGCGATGCCGGCTGCAGCAATGCCGACGCGTGCGCCGCTCGGTGCCCGCTCGCAGGTCGGCTACGGAAAAATCATCCTGCTCGGCGAGCACTCCGTGGTCTACGGCCGCCGGGCTATTGCCGCGCCGATCGGCCTCACCGTGCGAGCCGAGGTCGTTCGTGGCGAACCGGGGCAGGCGCCGGTCATCACCGACTGGAACGTTGATGGTTCGGCGCAGGAAACGATCAGCCCCGACGTCTCACATCAGGTCGCCGCGTTGATCGCGGCGCGTCTCGGGCTGCCCGAATCCGGCGTGCGGGTCGACGTGTTTTCCAAGCTTCCGCGCGCGAGCGGCCTGGGAGCGTCGGCCGCGTTCGCCGTCGCACTGATTCGAGCGACCGCCGAGTGCTTCTCGATCGAGCTCAGCGACGAACAGGTGTCGAGCCTGGCCTTTGAGTGCGAACAGATCGTGCACGGCACACCCTCGGGCATCGACAACACCGTTGCCACCTTCGGTCGGCCGATCCTGTTTAAAAAAACGGATGCCCCGAGCGGTCACGAAATAAGCGACATTGTCACACCGCATCCGATCCCGATCGTGATCGGTCTCAGCGGTGTGCACGCCCTGACCGCGCACACCGTGGCCGCGGTGCGCGCGGCGTGGCTGCACAACCGCGCGCGTTACGATGCGATCTTCGATCAGATCGACTCCCTGGTGGGGGAGGGGGCCGACGCCCTGCGCCGGGGCGACACGGCCGAACTGGGCGAGCTGATGAACATCAATCAGGGCCTGCTCAATGCTCTGCAGGTGTCGAGCCCTGAGCTCGAGCAGATGGTCGCCATCGCGCGCCGGGCCGGTGCGTTCGGGGCCAAGCTCACCGGCGGGGGCGGCGGTGGCGCGATTATCGCCCTGGCCGGGCCCGCTGGCGCCGAACCGATCCGTACCGCTCTGCACCAGGCCGGCTACATCACCTATCTCACCGAGATTCGATAACTGTTTGACGCATTACCGTTGCTGTCGAAGCTGAATTAAGACATGCTTATGTAATGTTAATAAATCACCGCCGTGGATCAGCGGACGCCGACGGGTCACGCCCCGGGCCGAACGTTCTGGAAACCCGCACCTGGGACCGAGTGCGGGAGCTGCTTGCCGAAGACGGCCCGCTGACCGCTGCCGAACTCGCCTCGCGGTTGCAGTTGACGCCGGCGGCCGTGCGGCGCCACCTGGACCAGCTTGCCGAAGAGGGTGCTGTCGAGGAGCGCGAGCCCGCGATGGCCGGCGGCCGTGGTCGGCCGGCCCGCGCGTACGTGCTCTCCGCGGCCGGTCATGCCGGAATGCGCACCGCCTATGACGATGTGGCCACCTCGGCGTTGCGCTTTCTCGCAGAACAGGCCGGGCCGGATGCCGTGGCCGAATTCGCGCGCGAACGTGGCGCACAGTTGGAACGACGGTATGCCACCCAACTGCCCTCGACCGGCGGAGATGTTCGTTCCCGCGCCGAGGCGCTCGCCTCGGCACTGAGTTCTGACGGCTTCTCCGCATCGATCCGGCCGATTGAAGCGAAGACGCCAATCGCCGGCGTGCATCTGTGCCAGGGGCATTGCCCGGTACTGCACGTCGCGGCGGAGTTTCCGGTGTTCTGCGACGTCGAGGCCGATGTCTTCTCGCGACTGCTCGGAGTGCCCGTTGAACGACAATCTCGGTTAGTCGACGGTGAGCACGTGTGCACCACCTTCATTCCGCTGGAAGTCATCCCGACCAAGCCGACCGCACTGTGACCTACGTCATTGCCTTGCCGTGCGTCGACGTCAAGGACCGGGCGTGTATTGATGAATGCCCGGTCGATTGCATTTATGAGGGTGACCGGGCGCTCTACATCCACCCCGACGAGTGCATCGACTGCGGTGCCTGCGAGCCAGTCTGCCCGGTGGAAGCGATCTTCTACGAAGACGACGTACCGGAAGAGTGGGCCGACTACTACAAGGCAAACGTAGAGTTTTTCGACGACATCGGTTCCCCCGGCGGAGCGGCCAAGGTCGGTCCATACGCCAAGGATCATCCGCTGGTGGCGGCCCTACCCCCACAGAGGCATTGATCGACAGCCACTAATTGATCGACAGCCACTAACTGATCGACAGCCACTAACTGACTGATCGACAGGCATGGCTCGATCGAACGTGCCCGAAAATACCACACAACAACTGGAGACGAAGATGAGTGCACCGACAATAACGCCCGGTATCTCGGACGAGGTCCGTGAATTAGCGAATCAAGATTACAAGTACGGATTCGTCACCGATCTGGACACCGATGTGGCACCCCGAGGCCTGAACGAAGACATCATCAGGCTGATATCGAGCAAGAAGAATGAGCCGGAATGGTTGTTGGATTCGCGTCTGCGTGCCTACCGGCATTGGATCACGTTGACGGCACCCACCTGGCAGCATGTCTCCTACGGACCGGTCGACTATCAGGACATTATTTACTACGCCGCCCCGAAGCCGAAAAAGAACCTGGCAAGTCTCGACGAAGTCGATCCGGAATTGCGGGAGATGTTCGACAAGCTCGGCATTTCTCTGGGGGAGCAAGAACGACTCAGCGGAGTAGCGGTCGATGCCATTGTCGATTCGGTCTCGGTTGCGACCACGTTCAAGGACAAGCTGGCCGAGGTCGGTGTCATTTTCTGCTCCTTCTCTGAGGCCGTGCAAGATCATCCCGACCTGGTGCGGAAATACCTCGGCACGGTGGTCCCGTACAACGACAACTTCTTCGCGTCCCTGAACGCTGCAGTGTTTACCGACGGCTCGTTCTGCTACATCCCCAAGGGCGTGCATTGCCCGATGGAACTCTCCACCTACTTCCGGATCAATGCTGCGGATACCGGTCAGTTTGAACGCACCCTGATCATTGCCGAGGAGGGCGCCTACGTGAGCTACCTCGAGGGGTGCACCGCGCCGGTGCGGGACACGAACCAACTGCACGCCGCCGTGGTCGAGCTGGTGGCCCTCGATGACGCTCAGATCAAGTATTCGACCGTGCAGAACTGGTACCCGGGGGACGCTGACGGAAACGGCGGTGTCTACAACTTCGTCACTAAACGAGGCATGGCAGCCGGGCGCAATTCCCGAATTTCCTGGACTCAGGTCGAGACCGGTTCAGCGATCACCTGGAAGTACCCCGGCGTCGTCTTGAAGGGTGACAACTCGGTCGGAGAGTTCTACTCAGTGGCGCTGACGGCCCGGCATCAGCAAGCCGACACCGGCAGCAAGATGGTGCACATCGGTAAGAACACCAAGAGCACCATCATCTCCAAAGCGATTTCGGCCGGACACGGCCAGAACACCTACCGGGGGCTGGTGAATATGCGACATTCGGCAGTCGGTGCGCGCAACTTCACGCAGTGCGATTCATTGTTGATCGGCAAGGACAGCGGCGCACACACCCTGCCCTACATCGAGGTGAAGAACAAAACCGGACAGGTCGAACACGAGGCCTCCACCTCCAAAATCGGCGAGGAACAACTTCTGTATTGCCGCCAGCGCGGCATCCCCGAAGAAGAAGCGGTGTCGATGATCGTGAACGGTTTCTGCCGGGAAGTGTTCAAGATGCTGCCGATGGAGTTCGCCGTCGAGGCGCAAAAACTGTTAACCGTAAGCCTGGAAGGAAGCGTTGGATAATGCTGAAAATCGAAGAACTGCACGCCAGTATCGAGGACAAAGAAATTCTGCGAGGAGTGAACCTGCAGCTCAAACCGGGCGAGGTTCACGCGATCATGGGTCCCAACGGGTCGGGGAAAAGCACCCTGGCCAGTGTGCTGATCGGTCGAGACGGTTACCAGATCTCGGGCAGCGTCAGCTATGAGGGGCAGGACCTACTGGCTCTGTCACCAGAGGACCGCGCTGCCGCTGGCGTATTCCTGGCCTTCCAGCATCCGGTTGAGATCCCGGGCGTCGGCAACATGTACTTCATGCGCACCGCACTGAACTCCCTCCGTCGTCAGCGCGGGCAGGACGAACTTGATCCGGTGGATTTTCTTGAGCTGGCCCAGGAAAAAATGAAACTGGTTGAGATGGACCAGACGTTCATGAACCGCTCGGTGAATGAGGGCTTCTCCGGCGGCGAGAAGAAACGAAACGAAATCTTGCAGATGGCGATCCTCGAACCCAAGCTCGCCATCCTGGATGAGACGGATTCCGGTCTGGACATCGATGCGCTGCGGGTTGTCGCCAGCGGGGTGAACGCTCTGCGGAGCGAAGGCCGGAGTATGCTCGTCATCACGCATCACCAGAGGCTGCTCGACTACATCATTCCCGATCAAGTGCACGTCATGACCGCCGGCCGCATCGTGCGTTCCGGCGGCAAAGACCTGGCGCTGGAGCTCGAAGCGCATGGCTACACGGACACGCAGCCGGTGGATTCTGGGCGTTCGACCCCGGTCGGGGTGTCCCGGTGACCCTGCAGCGGGCGGCCGGCGGGGTGCTCGCCGGTTTCGAACCTCGGCTCGGAACGCGCGACCCTGCCTGGCTCAATGACGCGCGGGTGGACGCCCTGCACTGGGTGGGCGAACACGGCTTCCCGACCCACAAGAACGAGGATTGGAAGTACACCGGGTTGGCCCCCCTCCTGGCCGTGCCGTTCGCTGCCGCTACCGTCGCCTCCGGCAGTCGGGTCACGGCAGAACTGATCGACGCTGCAGCGGTCGATCTCGGTGGACTACGCCTGGTCTTCATTAACGGCCACTATTCGGCGCAATTCTCCCGACTGACCGGGCTGCCAGCCGGTGCCGTCGTCACTACCCTGGCCGCCGTGCTGGCAGCCGGGCCTGACCGCCTCGAACCCTTCTTCGCCCACACGCCTGGGGCGCGCCACGCCTTCGCCGCATTCAACGATGCGCTCGCCGAAGACGGCGCATTCATCCACCTCACGGCCGGCACCATCGTGGACGAACCGATCCAACTCGTGTTCTTTTCTGACGCGGGCGGAGTGCCATTGATCTCCAGCCCCAGATCGGTGCTGATCGCCGACCCCGGCTCGCGAGCAACGATCGTCGAGACCTACGCCGGGATCGAGGCCGACGTGTATTGCACCAACGCTGTCACCGAAGTCGTCCTGGCCGAGGACGCGCAGATCGAGCACTACAAGGTTCAGAACGAGCCGGTGACGGCCTTCCACGTGGCGCTGCTCTCCGTGCGGCAAGGGCGCGGTAGCCGATTCTCCTCCCGCTCGATCATGCTGGGCGGCGCCATCGCCCGGCACGAGGTGCGCGTTTTGCTGGACGGCGTCGGGGCCGCGGTCAGCCTCGACGGTATCTACCTGCCACGGGGCGATCAACTCCACGACAACACGATCTTCGTCGACCACGCAGCGACCGACTGTACCAGTCACCAGCTCTACAAGGGGGTGTTGGATGGGCGTTCCCACGGGGTATTCAACGGTCATATCATGGTGCGGCACGGTGCGGACGGAACGGATGCGAACCAGAAGAACAAGAATTTGCTGCTCTCCGACCGGGCCGAGGTCGACACTCGTCCCCGACTGGAGATTTACACCGACGACGTGAAATGCACACACGGTGCCGCCGTCGGTCAAATGGACGACGAGGCCTTGATGTACTTGCGGGCGCGGGCTATCCCGCTCGAGGAAGCCCGGGGCCTGCTCATCTACGCGTTTGTGCACGAGATGGTCGACCGGATCGACCTGTTGCTTTTGCGGGCACAGCTGGAACGCGTGGTCGCCGGTCGGTTCGGAAATGACGCCCAACTGGTTGCATCGTGACGCCCGTTCGCGCCGTGACGACGAGCCCCGGTCAGAGGCGGGCACGGGCGGAACGCCCGGGCGAGCCAGCGGGCTCTTCGGCCAGTGCGGGTATTAGGGGTCTCTACCAGGACATGATCATCGACCACGGGCGCCGACCACGCAACCTTCGCACGATCGAGCGCGCGACCCGCACGGTCGAGGCGGTCAATCCGATTTGCGGCGACCAGGTGGTGCTCTCCGTTCAGATCAGCGATGGTGTCCTTGCCGACGTGGCCTTTCTGGGCGACGGATGTACCATCTCGCAAGCATCCGCCTCACTGCTGACCATGGCCGTCAAGGGGCTGCACGAAGATGAGGCTTTGGAGCTGTTCGATCGCGTCCACGCCATGCTCACGACCGAACCCTCCGGCGACGATTCCCTGGCCGAGGTAGGCAAGCTTGCCGTGCTCTCCGGTGTCTGGGAATATCCGGCGCGGGTCAAGTGTGCCTCCCTGGCCTGGCAGGCGCTGCGCAACGCGCTGGAAACGAAGGAAGACTGATGATGGGCTCCAGCGGTTACCAGATAGTGGAACTCAGTCAGAACTGTCAGGCAACCGTGATTCCAGGCGGATC
The DNA here is from genome assembly GCF_004402355.1 of Cryobacterium sp. TMS1-20-1. Taxonomy (NCBI): domain Bacteria; kingdom Bacillati; phylum Actinomycetota; class Actinomycetes; order Micrococcales; family Microbacteriaceae; genus Cryobacterium; species Cryobacterium sp. TMS1-20-1. The sequence goes on from NZ_SOGF01000027.1 coordinate 45,682, forward strand.
GCCCATGTTGTTGCAGGCCGGCGAGCAGGTGGTCGTGACGCAGACCCTGGGCGACAGCGTGACCGTGCAGACCGCGATGGGTTACCTCGTGCGCATAGGCGCTGAGGATTCCGCAGCGCTGGGCCTGAGCCAGCCCGCCACCTCCAGCGTCGGATCCATGATGGTGAAGGAAGGCCCGTTCGAGCTGGATCACGTACTGGACGCGCTCAAGAACGTGTTCGACCCGGAAATACCGATCAATGTCGTCGACCTGGGCCTGATTTACCTGTGCCAAGACGAGTTGTTGCCCGATGGCACCCACCGGGTCGAGGTGAAAATGTCCATGACCGCTCCGGGCTGCGGCATGGGCGATGTGCTTAAAGAGGATGCCCGAACCGCGATCAAATCGGTCTCCGGCGTCAGCGAAATCGATATTGAACTGGTCTGGGATCCACCGTGGGACCAGGACCGGATGTCGCAGGCGGCAAAGCTCCAGCTCGGAATGTACTGACGCACGCTGAATAGGTTCCGTCGTCACGCGCGTAAAGTATTTGTTGATTGTGCTGGTCCAAGCGAAGTGGAAACCCTGTGGCCGAAGTTCCGGCAAATGTGAATCGAGCAGTGCCCGCGAACGTCCCGGCACGATTGACGCGTACGGCGCGATTAGACGCCCTGCCGTTTACGCGCGAGCATCGCCGCCTGTTGGTCGGCTCCGGCCTGGGCTGGGCGTTGGACGCCATGGACGTGGGACTGATCTCGTTCGTTTTGGCCCAATTGGCGGTGCAATGGAACACAACCGACGTGGAATTGTCCTGGATCGCTTCCGCAGGTTTCGTCGGCATGGCCGTAGGCGCCGTTCTCGGTGGGCTCCTGGCCGATCGCATCGGACGACGCCAGGTCTTTGCTCTGACCCTCCTCGTCTACGGCCTGGCGACGGGAGCATCCGCTCTGTCCGGATCGGTGGCCGTGCTGATCGCCTGGAGATTCCTCGTGGGGCTGGGTCTCGGAGCCGAGCTTCCGGTCGCTTCGACGCTGGTCAGCGAGTTTGCGCCGCCACGAATTCGCGGGCGCATCATCGTGCTGCTGGAATCGTTCTGGGCAGTTGGCTGGACCATCGCGGCCGTGATCGGATATCTCGTGGTGCCGTCGTCGGAAAACGGATGGCGCTGGGCCTTGGCCGTCGGCGCTGCACCGGCACTGTACGCCATGTTCGTGCGCCTGGGCCTTCCGGAATCGGTTCGTTTTCTCGAATCGCGGGGGCGATTTGTGCAGGCAGAGTCAACCGTTCGCCGATTCGAACGCTCGGCCGGAGTAGCGGTGGCACACCCAGAGTTGAACCCGTCCGATCGTGACAGACCAGATCGACGAGCTCGCACGGGGGGCTTGGCCGCTTTGTGGTCGCCGGGGCTGCGTGGCCGCACCGCCGCCCTGTGGTTGGTCTGGTTCTGCGTGAACTTTTCTTATTACGGTGCTTTCATCTGGTTGCCGACCCTGCTGGTCGCCTCCGGCTTTTCTCTGGTACATTCCTTCGGCTATACGCTGATCATCACGGTGGCGCAGCTTCCTGGCTATGCCGCATCGGCCTATCTGATCGAACGGTGGGGGCGGCGCAGCACCCTTGCTGTGTTCCTGATCGGCTCAGCCATTTCGGCTGCCCTGTTTGGCACCGCAACCGACGCCAGCCAGGTGATCGCGGCCGGTATGCTGCTCTCGTTCTTCAATCTGGGCGCGTGGGGTGCGCTCTACGCGGTGACGCCGGAAGTGTATCCCACTCGCATTCGGGCAACTGGAGCTGGGTGGGCTGCTGGCAGCGGTCGAATCGCCGCTATCGTGGCGCCACTGACCGTTCCCATACTGCGCGAGACCGGCGGAACCGGGTTGCTGTTCACTGTTTTCGCGGCATTTTTCGTGGTCGCCGCGCTCGGTACCTTCGGGCTCCCCGAGAAACGAGGCCAGGCTCTGAACGATTGATGTTGCTCGGCCGGGCTGTTGGCGAGTGCCGAAACGATTTAGACCTGCGGAAAGAGCAGCGGGAGCTGCAGAGTCAGCCACGGGCTGAACGCCCACGGCGTGGTACGCACCGCCAGGACGAGGTCGTCGAGAGGCACCCACCGCCATTCCATGACCTCGTCGGCTCGCGGCGAAACGGGCGTCTGGGTCACTGCCGTGAACACCGGGCAGATTTCGTTCTCCACGATTCCGGACGCATCGATCGCACGGTAGCGAAAATCAGGTAAAGCGAGGGTGAGTTCGGTCAGTTCGATGCCGAGTTCGTGGCTGGCCCGGCGCAGCGCCGCATTCGCCAGAGTCTCACCGGGCGCCGGGTGACCGCAGAAAGAATTGGTCCACACGCCGGGCCAGGCTTTCTTGGTCAGCGCACGGCGGGTGACCAAAATGCGCTCGTTCTCATCGAAGACGTGGCAGGAGAATGCCAGGTGCAGCGCGGTATCACGGTCGTGCACGAGCGCCTTGTCGGCCGTGCCGATCGGCGTTCCGTCCTCGGCAACGAGCACCACGGTCTCTCCTGCCAGAACATCCCGATCATCGGTCATGGAATTATGCGCCACGTCTGTCCATCCTCTGAATTTTCCTACGTCAAATCTACGCCAGCGGCGCGCAAACTATGTTGCGGCACCAGAAAACCCCCACGCCGAGGCGCGGGGGTTTGGTCGGGCCATGTGGTGGCGGTTAGACGAACAAGTTCGCGCGCTCGAGGTCTTCGGCGAAATCCACCTCGACGGCGTAGAAGTCGGAGATGTTTACCGGCTCCACCAGCATGCGGTTCTGCTCGATCGCAAGCTCAATGCCGCGCTCGAAGTAGTCCTGGTCGGCTACCTTGCTCAGCTGGCGGATCAGCGTCGCCTTGTCGGCACTCGACACGTAGTTGATGCCGACGGCTTCGCCGAGTCCGCCCTTGACAGTCTTGGACAGCTCCTTGATATAGCCCTCGGCGCTCGTCGTGTACTTGACCTCTTCATCGGACACCTTGTCGGTGTTCACGGTGACGAAGGACTGGTCGCGGGCCATCATGGCGGCCGCGCGGTCGAGAATGGCCGGGTCGAAGACGACGTCACCGTTCATCCAGAGCACGCCGCCCGACTTCGACGCCTGCAGGGCACGCAGCAGGCTTTTCGACGTGTTGGTCTGGTCGTATTCTTCGTTGTAAACGAAGGATGCCTGTGGGAACGCTTCGATGATGTGCTCGAGCTTGTAGCCGACGACGATGGTGACCTTGGCGGCTTTGCCGAAGGCGTGGGCGATGTTGTCGAACTGCTGCTGCATGATGGTGCGGCCATCGCTAAGTTCGGTGAGCGGCTTCGGCAGCGAGCGTCCGAGGCGGCTGCCCATGCCGGCGGCCAGAATAACGACCTGCGTCTTGACCGACTGCGTCTTACCTGCCTGTGTCGTCACGATTATCTCCTCAAGAATGGTTGGGGCTACGCCTGAAAACCCACTCGCTTGCGAAGAGTTTGCTTAGGATTCACCCACGTGTTCACGTAAAGACACGCCGTTATGTCAATCTCACCATAACCCGTCGGGTCGTTCCGCGGGCAGAAACGTCGCAGCACGTGCCCATTTCGTGACCCGGCATGGAGCGTACTCACAGGTTGAAATGGCTGTCAAGTGGCCTTCCGCGCCCTCAGGTCGGTGGTCTTTGGTAGGTTAGCTGAGTGACTTTTGTGCCGCTCGACTCCGAACCTGACGACGAATCTGTAACTGTCACTTCCGCTGAATCGAAAGCGCCGAACGCCGTGGAACGAAAGATCGTGGAACTCAACTCCTCGGGTCCGGGGGCAATTGAGTCAGCTCTCGTCAAACCGGCCACGCTGGAACCTCCCGTTCCGAAGCCGGCTGCACGTAAGCCTGCCGCGCGTAAACCTGCCGTGCGTAAACCAGCTGTACGCAAGCCAGCCGCTGGGGCATCGGCTGCGGCCACGGCTAAGGAATCGACCGCGCCTGGACCGAACGCATCAACCTCCTCTGACACAACGGACACAACGGCCAAGCCGATCGCACGCAAGCCGGCTGCACGTAAACCGACCGCACGTAAACCGACCGTGCGCAAGCCGGCGGTTCGAAAGGCATCCGTCCCCGCGTCAACGACCGCTCCGGCACCATCCGCGGCCACGACGTCGTCGCTCGCCAACAGCGCGACCGACGAAACGACTCGTCCCTATGCGACGCGCGATGCGCTCCAGGACCGGCTCCGCACCGCTGCGCCCACAGACCCGGCCGCGCCGGATCCTCAGACCGAGGTTCCAGCCGAGCTAGAGCCACAGGCCGAGCTTCAAACGGCGCCCCAGTCAGCGCCCAAAACGGCACCCAAGACGGCACCCAAGACGGCCCCGAAGGCCGGACCGAAGGCGAGCCTGAAGGCACAACCGAAGTCCGTGCCCGCATCCGTGGCCAAGCCGGCTCCGATTGTGATCGAGGCCCGTGGCCTGATCAAACGCTTCGGACAGACCATCGCGGTTTCCGACCTCAACCTGACTGTTCGTGCCGGTTCGTTCTATGGCATCGTCGGACCGAACGGCGCAGGCAAGACCACGACCCTGTCCATGATCACCGGGCTGCTTCGGCCGGCCGCCGGAACCGTCACCGTGCACGGAATCGACGTCTGGAAGCGACCCAACGACGCCAAGCGCGTCATCGGGGTGCTGCCCGATCGGCTTCGGCTGTTCGATCGGCTGACCGGGGCGCAGCTGCTTTATTACGCTGGCACGCTCCGCGGGCTCGACAACGACACTGTGCGTACCCGGTCGGCGGATTTGGCCGCGGCGTTCGGCCTCGAGGACGCACTCAACCGGCTGGTCGCCGACTACTCCGCTGGCATGACCAAGAAGATCGCCCTGGCCTGTGCCATGATCCATTCCCCCCGCGTACTCGTGCTCGATGAACCCTTCGAGTCGGTCGACCCGGTTTCCGCGGTCAACGTCACCGAAATTCTGCAGAAGTATGTTGCTGCCGGCGGCACCGTCGTGCTGTCCAGCCACGGTATGGATCTGATTCAGCGGGTCTGCGATCACGTCGCGATCATCGTGCAGGGGCGGGTCCTGGCGGCCGGCACCGTTGACGAGGTGCGTGGTCAGAAGACGCTCGAAGACCGGTTCGTTGAACTCGCCGGTGGGCGCAAGGTGGCGGAGGGCATGGAATGGTTGCACAATTTTTCGGACTGAAACTCCGGCTGCTCGCTAACCTGTTTCGCCGGAGTCCCTGGCAGGTCGTCGGCCTGGTCGTCGGCCTGCTCTACGGGCTCGGCGTTGCCATAACCTTTCTCGTCGCCCTGATCTCAATGCGATTCGTCGGTGACCCGGTTCTGATTCGTGATTCGCTCATCGTGGCCGGATCGGTGGTGGTGCTGGGCTTTCTGCTCATCCCGATCGTCGCCGGAATCGACGACAGCATGGACCCACGCAAGTTCGCCTTCCTGGGCATCCCGAATCGTTCCCTGTCGCTGGGCCTGGCAGGGTCGGCTCTCATCGGTGTTCCGGCCGTCACGCTGAGCATTGTTCTGCTCGGCACGGTGTTTACCTGGTCGCGTGGCGTGGGCCAGACGCTGCTCGCGCTCGTCTCAGCCGGGCTCATCCTGGCCACCTGCATTCTGTTGTCGCGAGTGAGCGCATCCCTTGCAGCATTTCTGCTCTCCACCCGGCGTTCGCGAGAATTCACCGGCCTCATCGGAGTCGTCGTGCTGGTCATGATTTCCCCGGTGGTCGTGGTGCTGATCAGTACGGACTGGGCCCGGCACGGCCGTACCCTGCTCGGCACGCTCGCCTCAATTCTGGGCTGGACGCCGCTCGGTGCAGCCTGGGCAGTGCCCGGGGACGCCTCCACCGGTGCCTGGGGCCCGGCCATTCTCAAGCTCGTCATCGCTGCAGCGTCGGTCTACACCCTGTGGTTGATCTGGCAGCTGGTCGTGGCGCGTATGCTCGTGTCGCCTGGTCGCGAAGCGGCAGCGAAGCAGTATTCCGGGCTGGGCTGGTTCGACCGCATGCCGCACAACGCCGTCGGCGCCATCGCGGCGCGCACCTTCACTTACTGGGCCCGTGACTCGCGCTACTGGGTATCGCTCATCATGATCCCGATCGTTCCGATTATCGCGGTCTTGCCACTCAATATCGCCGGTGTGCCCTTGCACTACCTCGCCCTGGTCCCGGTGCCGCTCATGTGCGTCTTCCTCGGCTGGACTATGCACAACGACGTCGCCTACGACAGCACGGCCATCTGGCTGCACGTTGCCTCCGGTACGCGCGGGGTAGCCGACCGCATCGGTCGGCTTGTTCCCGCATTGGTCATGGCCATCCCCGTTATCGGTATCGGGTCGGCCATCAGTATCTGGTTCTACGGAGACTGGACGGTGCTGCCGTCCATGCTGGGAGTGAGCACCTGCATCCTCCTGGCCGGTCTGGGTTTTTCGAGCTACACCTCGACGAGGTTTCCGTACCCGGTCACGAAACCCGGCGACAGCCCGTTTGCGCAGCCGCAGGCCTCCGACACGGCAGCGGCTCTGGTGCAATCGTTGACCTTCACCGGCTCGATCGTTCTCGCGCTGCCCGCGCTCCTGTTCGCATACCTGGGAATTACCGAGGATCCGGTCTGGCATCTGCGTAGCCTGGGAGCTGGAATCGGGCTCGGTCTGCTCGCCGTGATCGTGGGAATCTGGCTCGGCTCGCGCACCTTCGAACGACGTGGACCCGAGATGCTCGCCTCCGCGCAGCGCGCCTGATCACCACCTACCTGATCACCACCTACCTGATCACCCCGTGCCAGCCCAGACGGCCCGAGATTGCTTAGACTGGTGCCATGACTGAATTTCGCGCGAGCATTGCAGAACCCGGCCAGCCCGGCGGCGGAACGTCCACCCTTGACCGTGAGCTCGAAGAACTCATCAAGCAGGAGCAGCTTGAACCGGGCGACCACGAACGGTTTTCGCACTACGTCCCGAAAGACAAAATCATGGAGTCGGCCATTTCCGGCAAGCCGGTCAAGGCGCTGTGCGGCAAGAAGTGGTTGCCGGGGCGCGACCCGGAGAAGTTTCCGGTCTGCCCGACCTGCAAGGCCATCTACGAAAAGATGAAGGCCAAGTAGCAGATAGTCCGGCCGCAGCTATCGGTACGAGGTCGGAATAACAGCCTCGCCGCGCCCGAGCCGAAACGCTTCAATCGGCAATTCCTGCATAACGGATGCATTATGCGCGCGAGCGCGCAGGGTCCCGGCAGATCCCAGGTAGCGTTCGTCGACGGTGCCGCCTTCGATGAGGGGCACGAGGAGTGTTCGTTCCAGTCCGCTGCGGGAATCGAACTGGGCAGCGGGCCCATGGTCGAGCACGACGATTTCTTCCTGCGCGATACCGGCGCCATCCACTCGGCGCAGTGCGCTCTTGCGTCCACCGATGGACAGTTTCGCGGTTGAGGTCTTGGCAACGGAAATCCAGTCATCGCCGTGGCCCTTGTGCGCGACGAGCTTGTAGACCAGGCCGGCGGCCGGCTCGCCAGAACCGGTGACCACCGAAGTACCGACGCCAAAGGCGTCGACCGGGCTGGCCGACAGGGCAGCGATGGCGAACTCGTCGAGATCGCTCGTGACCGTGATCTTCGTGTTGACCGCGCCGAGCGCGTCAAGCTGCGCGCGCGCGGCGGCCACGACGGTGGGTAGATCTCCGGAGTCGATGCGGATTGAACCGAGGTCGGGGCCAGCGACCTTGACCGCCCGGGCGATGCCGGCGGGCACGTCGTAGGTGTCCACGAGCAGCGTCGTGGCCGCACCGAAGGCATCCACTTGCGCCTGGAATGCTTCTTCTTCGCTGTCGTGCAGCAAAATAAATGAGTGCGCGGCGGTGCCCATCGTTGGCAGGCCCCACTGGCGGCCGGCTTCGAGGTTGCTGGTCGAGGCGAAGCCGGCGATGAATGCGGCGCGGGCGGCGGCGACCGCCGAATGCTCATTGGTGCGGCGTGAGCCCATTTCGGCGATCGGGCGGCCGAGGCTGACCGAGACCATGCGCGCGGCCGCGCTCGCGACCGCGATGTCGTAGTTGAGCACGCTCAAAATGAGTGTCTCCAGAATGACGCCCTCGGCGAAGGTGCTTTCCACCAGCAGAAGCGGCGACCCGGGAAAGTAGGCTTCCCCTTCCTGATAGCCCCAGACGTTGCCGCTGAAGGAATAATTGGCGAGATAGTCGAGGGTGGGCGTGCGCACGACCCCGTTCTGCTCCAGCCAGGTCAGTTCTTCGGTTTCGAAGCGAAACTGCCGAATCAGGTCCAGCAGTCGGCCGGTGCCGGCGACGATGCCGTAGCGACGGCCCGCCGGCAGGCGCCGGGCGAAGGCCTCGAACATGCACTCGCGATCGGCGGTCCCGCTTTGGATTGCGGCGTCGACCATCGTGAGTTCGTAGCGGTCGGTTCGCAGTGCCGGTGAGTGCAGTGCCGGTGAGTGCAGTGCCGGTGAATGCAGTGCCGGCGTGCGGGCGGCCGGGTCGCCATGCGCAGGAACGGGGAAAGTCGGGGACGGGGTCACCCGGCACAGCTTATCCGCTCGGTCGGGCTAGGCTTGATCTTCGTGACGGATGCACCGATTGGTATTTTTGATTCCGGAGTGGGCGGCCTGACCGTCGCCCGGGCGATCAAGGACCAGTTGCCGAACGAATCCATCCTCTATATCGGCGATACGGCGCACTCGCCCTACGGCTCGAAGAAGATCGCCGATGTGCGCGGTTTCGCACTCGACGTGCTCGATGACCTCGTCGCCCAGGACGTGAAACTGCTCGTCATTGCCTGCAACACGGCGTCGGCGGCCATGCTGCGCGATGCCCGCGAACGCTACAGCGTGCCGGTGATTGAAGTCATCCAGCCCGCAGTTCGGCGTGCGGTCGTGACCACGCGTAACCAGCGGGTCGGGGTGATCGGAACGGTCGGCACCGTCAACTCCCGCGCCTACAACGATGCCTTTGCTGCGGCGCCGCAAATCTCCCTGTTCAGCCAGGCCTGTCCCCGTTTTGTGGAGTTCGTCGAGGCCGGTGTCACGACCGGCGCCGAGCTGCTCGCCGTCGCCGAGGAATACCTCGCACCGCTGCGCGCGGCCGAGGTCGACACCCTGGTGCTCGGCTGTACCCACTATCCGTTCCTGCGCGGCGCGATCTCATATGTCATGGGGGAGGGGGTGAGTCTGGTCTCCAGCGACACCGAAACCGCCAACGACGTCTACCGGGTGCTGGTCAGCCAGGGGCTCGAACGTGGCCGTACGAGTCCGCCGACCTATCGCTACGAGGCCACCGGTGACAGCGCCGAGGATTTTCTGGCCCTCGCTCATCGCCTGATCGGCCCCGAAATCAACCGGGTCGAACTGATCGAAACCGGCGCGATCAATCTGAGCGCACTCGCATCGCCACCCTTTTCCGTCTTGAACCCGAACCACTAGGAGTACACCGTGACCGAAACCCTGCGCGCCGACGGGCGCACCAACGACGAACTTCGCCCGATCACGATCGAGCGCGGCTGGAGCGACCAGGCCGAAGGGTCGGCACTGATCTCCTACGGGCGCACCAAGGTACTCTGCACGGCATCGTTCACCAATGGCGTTCCGCGCTGGATGAGCGGCAAGGGCAAGGGCTGGGTCACTGCCGAATACTCGATGCTGCCCCGCTCGACCAACAGCCGCATGGACCGCGAATCGGTCAAGGGCAAGATCGGCGGCCGCACGCACGAGATCAGCCGCTTGATCGGCCGCAGCCTGCGCGCTGTCGTCGATATGAAGGCGCTGGGCGAGAACACCCTGGTGCTCGACTGTGACGTGCTGCAGGCCGACGGCGGCACCCGCACCGCGGCCATCACGGGCGCCTACGTTGCCCTCGCTGACGCGCTCGAGTGGGGTCGCAGCAAGAAGTTCATCTCGCAGAAGGCGCGGCCGCTCATCGACAGCGTCTCGGCCGTGTCAGTTGGCATCATCGGCGGCGTCCCCATGCTCGATCTGGCCTACACCGAAGACGTGCGCGCCGACACCGACATGAACGTGGTCGTGACCGGTCGGGGCAAATTCGTCGAGGTGCAGGGCACCGCCGAGGCGGCACCGTTTGACCGCAGTGAACTGGACACGTTGCTCGATCTGGCGCTGAAGGGCGCCTTCACCCTGACCGAGTTTCAGACCAGCGCGCTGGGGAACTGACACGTGCAGATCGTTCTCGCCACGCACAACGCCCACAAGGTTGAAGAGCTGCGGCGCATCCTGGCCCCACAGCTTCCGGGCGTTGAGGTGCTCGCCTACGACGGCCCCGAGCCGGTCGAAGACGGCGTCAGTTTCACCGAGAACGCCCTGATCAAGGCCCGTGCTGCCGCGGCGCACACCGGGCTGCCGGCCATTGCCGACGATTCCGGTATCTGTGTCGACATTCTCGGCGGAGCGCCCGGCATCTTTTCTGCGCGCTGGTCTGGCCCGGCCAAAGACGCTGGCGAGAATCTGCGCCTGTTGCTCTGGCAGCTCAGCGACGTTCCCGAGCAGCACCGCGACGCGCACTTCACCTGCGTGGCAGCCCTCGCACTGCCCGACGGCACCGAACGTGCCGTGACCGGCGAATGGCCGGGGCAGCTTCTGTTCGAACCGGCCGGCGAGAATGGATTCGGGTACGACCCGATCTTTCTGCCGGAGGGCTATGCCATCTCGGCCGCCGAACTCTCGGGGCACGTGAAAAACCAGGTTAGCCATCGGGCGATCGCCTTCGAGGGTCTCGTTCCGGTACTGCGCGAGGTGCTCGGCAGCTGATTCACTGCCAACTCGCCGGGCGGCTGGCGAGCAGCCCACCACGGCCCTAACCTTGTGCCATGGGCCACGATCACGCGCACGGCACCGGATCGAACCGGAGGCGTTTGTCGATCGCCATCGGCATCGTGGGTTCCGTTCTGGTGCTCGAGGTACTGGGAGCCTGGCTGACCGGCTCGCTCGCCCTGTTGGCCGACGCCGGGCACATGCTCTCCGACCTGTTCGGGCTCATCGTCGCGTTGACCGCCACCCTGGTCGCGGCAAGGCCAGCCACGGACCGGGCCACCTTCGGCTTTCAGCGCGCTGAGGTATTCGGCGCGCTCATCAATGGTCTGATCCTGCTCGTGGTGGCCGGTGTCGTCTCCGTCGCGGCGGTGCTGCGGCTGGTGCGCCCGAGCGACACGGAGGTGCTCGGCACTCCGATGCTCGTCGTTGCGATCATCGGTCTCGCCGCGAACGTGGCGGCTATGATGCTGCTGCGTCCGGCCGCCGCCGGGTCGATAAACATGCGTGGCGCCTACCTCGAGGTGCTCGGTGACGCTCTCGGGTCGGTAGCTGTGATCGTCGCGGCCATCGTCATCCTCTTGACCGGTTTTGCGGGGGCGGATACTGTCGCCTCGCTGGTCATCGCCGGAATGATCGTGCCGCGCGCCTACTTCTTGCTGAGGGACGTCGTGCGGGTGTTCAGCCAGTCAACACCGGCCGACACGGACGTGTCCGAGATTCGGCGCCACCTGCTCGGTACCACCGGTGTCGTCGCCGTGCACGACGTGCACGTTTGGGCCATTACGAGCGGCGCGCACGTGTTCACCGCCCACGTCGTCGTCGAACCGACGGTGCTCGCTGCCGGCACGGGCACCCTGCTCGACGAGCTGTCGGGGTGCCTGGCGAAGCATTTCGACGTCGCCCACTCCACCTTTCAGCTGGAACCGGCCGAGCACGCCGAGCACGAAGACCAGCAGCACCGCTGAGCTGATCAGAAGCAGCTGATCAGAAGCAGCTGATCAGACCTCGTGCCGCCCGGAGTGGTTCGTGTTGAACGTGTCCGGGTCGAGCAGGTGGCTGCCGGTGGCTTCGCTGGGCCGATCGCGCAGGCGACGGGCCTTCACGACCGACTGCACGTAGTGGTACACCGTCGGGATCAATGTGATCACGACGGCACCGATTAGGATCAGGTCGATGTAGGCCGTCACAAAGTCAGCAACCGGCGGAATGTAGCCGAGAAAATAGCCTGCAAGGGTCAGCCCGGTTCCCCAGAGCAGGGCACCGATCAGGTTGTACAGGGTGTACTTGCGGTAGTCCATGTGGCCAACACCGGCGGCGACCGGGGCAAAGGTACGCACGATCGGCACAAACCGGGCCACGATGACGGCGACGCCGCCGAAACGCACGAAGAATGCATTGGTGCGGTCGACGTTTTTAATACTGAACAAGCCGGATTCCTTGCGTTCGAAGACGCGCGGGCCGAACTTATGACCGATGAGGTAGCCGACCTCGCCGCCGAGAAATGCCGCAAAGCCGATGGCCAGTGCGACCCACCAGATGTCGATCTGAATCACGCCGGCTGCGGGGAACGCGAGTAGGCCGGTGATGATCAACAGCGTGTCCCCGGGGAGGAGAAATCCGACGAGCAATCCGGTCTCGGCAAAGACGATGGCACAGACGACGAGCAGCGCCCACGGACCGGCCGATTCGATAATCTGGGTCGGGTCGAGCCAGGGAATCAGTGCGGTGGGATTCATGCAGGGAACTCCAGTTGGCGGCGGGCATTTATCGGGTGAGTGCAGCGGATACCGAGCCCAGAGTATCGCGCAATCGTGGGAAGTTGCCCGGCCGCTCCGCCCCGGCATTAGGGGGAGGTGACGCCCGATGACCGTGTGCGGGAGAGGGGACTTGAACCCCCACGCTCGAAAGCACAGGAACCTAAATCCTGCGTGTCTGCCAATTCCACCACTCCCGCCGGTGTGCTCCTAGTCTAGATGGCCAGTTGCGCGGCAGGATCTCGTTGGTCGTCGTGATGACCAAGCAACGCCGCGGCATACGATTCCATCTGGGCACGTAGGGCGCCCACCAGTGCCGCCACGGCGGGCAGCCGCAGCGATTCGGTGCGCAATACCATCCAGTACGGCAGTCGCTCCTGAAAACTTTGCGGCAGCACCCGTACCAGATCAGCGTGCTGATCGGCCATGAAACACGGCAGGAAGCCGATTCCAGCGCCGGCCCTGGTGCCCTCGACATGCACGAAGACGTTCGTCGAGCTGAGCGACTCCCGCATCTGCGGCACCAGTCGCCTGGGCGCGTCGAGATCGTCGACCTGCAGCATCGAATCCACAAAATAGACGAGCGGATGCTGCGTTAGCTCCTCCACCGTCGTAGGAGTGCCGTGCTCGGCCAGGTACGGCCGGGAGGCGTACATACCGAGGTGGTAATAGCCGAGAAGGATCGATTCGGCCCGGTGCACCTGCGGCTCACCCACCACGACCTCGATATCCAGGCCGGAGCGGTGCTGCAGGGCGCGACGTGTCACGGTGACAATTTCAACTCGCAGCAGCGGATGCCGTCGCTGCAGCGCTGCCACGGCCGGGGCGGCGATGTAGGCGCTGAATCCGTCGGTGGCCGACATGCGCACCACTCCGGACAGCTGCGGGGAATCTGTCGCGGAGCTGCGCAGCAGGGTGAGCGCCGATTCGACGCCTTCGGCCGCCGACAGGGCTCGGTGTCCGAGCTCGGTCAACTCCCAGCCGCCGACAGCGCGGGCCAACAGACGACCGTCGAGCGCCTTCTCCAGAGCGGCGATCCGCCTGGACACCGTGGTGTGGTTGAGGCCCAGGCCCTCGGCGGCGGTCGTGAAACGCCCGGTGCGGGCAACGGCCAGAAAGATCAGCAGATCATCGGGGTGTGGGTCGGTACCAGCCGGTTCAAAGGTCATATCTGCAATTATGCACACGCGCTCTGTCATTTTGACTCTTGTTGCCCGGCCGTCCTGCGGGAATACTCAGTCAGGTCGTGCTTCAGCCAGGCGGCCGAAATCTTTTGCGCACTTCTCACCGCACAGTACGTGTCATTGACGACACAAAGGAGACAGACAATGAGTGTCAATCAACGCGTTGGAGCTGCCGGTTCCGGTAAGACCACGGCAACCGCCGGCAGCGAAACTGAAAAGTCCGGCCTCAAGAAGATCGTCGCCGCTTCGATGGTGGGCACGGTCGTGGAATGGTATGAGTTCTTCCTCTATGCCACGGCCGCGAGCCTGGTCTTCGGCACGGTCTTCTTCCCGAACGCCGGCAGTGAGCTGGACGGCATTATCGCCGCCTTCCTCACCTACGCCGTCGGGTTCATTGCCCGGCCTTTGGGCGGCATCGTGTTCGGCCAGATCGGTGACAAACTCGGTCGCAAGCACACCCTGCAGGTGACGATCATCATGGTTGGTGCCGCCACCTTCCTCATGGGCTGCCTGCCCGGCTTCGACACCATCGGCTACTGGGCCCCCGCGCTGCTCGTGGCCCTCCGCTTCATCCAGGGCTTCGCCGTCGGTGGCGAGTGGGGCGGCGCCGTTCTGCTCGTCGCCGAGCACAGCCCGAACGCGTCGCGTGGCTTCTGGTCAAGCTGGCCGCAGGCCGCCGTTCCGGTGGGCAACCTGCTCGCCACCCTCGTGCTGCTGACCATGACCTGGCTCCTTCCGCCCGAGCAGTTCCTCAGCTGGGGCTGGCGCGTGGCGTTCTGGCTCTCCGCGATCATCGTCGTGATCGGCTACTACATTCGCACCCACGTCAGCGAAGCCCCGATCTTTCTCGAGGCCCGAGCCCAGGTTGAGGCCGAGAAGGCCGTCAACTATGGCGTGCTCGAGGTCGTTAAGAAGTACCCCAAGGGAATCCTCGGAGCCATGGGTCTGCGCTTCGCCGAGAACATCCTATACTACATCATCGTGAGTTTCTCGATCGTCTATTTGAAGACGGTGCACGAGTACGACACGGGCCAGCTGCTGATCGCCCTGCTGATCGCCCACGTCGTGCACTTCATCGTGATTCCCCAGGTCGGCCGCCTTTCGGACCGCCTCGGCCGTAAGCCCGTCTACCTCGCCGGTGCTGTGCTCGGTGCCAGCTGGGCATTCTTCGCCTTCCCCATGTTCGACACGCTGAACCCGGTGCTCATCATTCTCGCCGTCACGGTCGGGCTCTGCTTCCACGCCCTGATGTATGCCGGTCAGCCCGCGATCATGAGCGAAATGTTCCCGACTCGAATGCGCTACTCCGGGGTATCACTCGGCTACCAGGTCACGTCGATTCTGGCCGGCTCGATGGCGCCGATCATCGCCGCCGCGTTGCTGCAGCAGTACAACACGTGGGTTCCCGTCGCGATCTACATCATGATCGCCTGCGCGATCACCGTGGTCGCCGTCGTCACCCTGAAGGAGACCAAGGGGGCATCGCTGCGCGAGGTCGACGCGGTCGACGCCCGCAAGCATGGGCTCGAGCCCGCCTCCTCCGGCAACTGACCGGCTCAACTCATTCGATCGTCAGAGGCGGGGCGCCGGGGGTGCCCCGCCTCTGACCGACCCACCCTGCAGCGATCGCGCAACTAAAAGGAACCAAATGACTGATCTCACCGACGCCGTCAGCGCCAACACCTTCGTTGCCAGCAGCGTCTCCGTTCGAACCCCGAGCCAGCCCCTGGCCGGTCGTCGCGCCCTCGTCACCGGCGGGGCGAGCGGAATCGGCGCGGCCGTCGTTCGAACGCTCGCCGCTCGGGGCGCGCACGTCGTCGTCGCCGACATCGACACAGCGGAGGCGACCTCCCTGGCCGAGGAGGTCGGTGGATCAATCTGGACCGTCAACCTGATGGCCACCGAGGCCCTCACCGATAACGCTCTTGCCACTGCTCTCGACGGCGTCGACATTCTGGTCAATAACGCGGGAATTCAGCGGATCAATCCGATCCAGGACTTCAATCCGGCCGATTTTCACAATATTCTCACGCTTATGCTGGAGGCCCCGTTCCTGCTGATTCGGGCCGTACTGCCGCAGATGTACGCGGCGAACTTTGGGCGCATCATCAACGTGTCCTCGGTGCACGGCATTCGTGCCTCGCCGTTCAAGAGTGCCTATGTCTCGGCCAAGCACGGGCTTGAAGGCCTGTCCAAGGTGACCGCCCTCGAGGGCGGGGCGCACGGAGTGACGAGCAACTGCGTGGCCCCCGGTTACGTGCGCACCCCCCTGGTCGAGAAGCAGATCACCGACCAGGCTCTGGTGCACGGCATTCCGGAGGCCGAGGTGCTCAGCAAGATCATGCTCACCGAGAGCGCGATCAAACGACTGGTTGAACCAGCCGAGGTCGGGTCGCTCGTGGCCTGGCTCGCCTCCGACGATGCTGCCATGGTCACCGGTTCGAGCTACACGATGGACGGCGGCTGGTCAGCGCGCTGACGCTGGGTCGATCGCTGATAATCGCAACGGATGCCCGGCATCCGTTGCGACCATTTTTGGGGCTCGGGGCACCTAAAAACAAGCCCTGTGGATAACTTTTACGCAGAACGGCAATTGAGGCCATCATACGGGGATGACCGAAGCCGTTCGTATCATCACAGAGCAAGTGCGATCGCGGGTGCGCCGCGAGGGCGTCGACCTGGCGGCCAATAACGCGCTGGTCGAGCAGTACGTGCGCGACGAACTGCGCCGGTACAGCGAGCGGGCGCTCAGCGGGCTCGCTCCGATGATCGCCGACGAGCACCAGGCCGCCCGCGAGGTTGTGGCCGCGCTGACCGGTTTCGGCGTCTTGCAGCCGTTTCTGGATGATCCGGAGATCGAAGAGATTTGGATCAATGGCCCCGCCCGGGTATTCGTCGCCCGCGACGGGGTCCCCGAGCTGACCACGCTGCTGCTCGGCGAGCAGGACGTGCGCGACCTCGTTGAGCGGATGCTGCAGGCCTCCGGTCGCCGAGTCGACCTCTCGTCGCCGTTCGTCGACGCCTCGCTACCCGACGGCTCCCGACTTCACGTCGTGATCCCGGATATAACGCGAAAATATTGGGCGGTGAACATTCGCAAGTTCACCCGGCGCATTCGCGATCTGAACCAGCTCGTCGGGCTCGGCTCACTCACCCAGCAGGCCGCCGATTTTCTGCGGATCTGCGTGCTCGGCGGCCAGAATATTCTGGTCTCCGGCGCCACCCAGACCGGCAAGACCACGATGCTGAACGCCTTGCTCTCGTCGACGCGGCCGGGTGAGCGCATCGTGACCGTTGAGGAGACCTTCGAACTCGATCTGTCGGCCCGAGACGTCGTCGCGATGCAGTGCCGGCAGCCCAGCCTCGAGGGCACCGGCGAGATCACCCTGCGCCGCCTGATCAAGGAATCCCTGCGCATGCGGCCCGACCGGCTGGTGGTCGGTGAGGTGCGCGAGGCTGAAAGCCTCGACCTGCTGATCGCCCTTAATAGCGGGCTCCCCGGAATGTGCTCGATTCATGCCAACAGTGCCAGGGACGCGCTGGCCAAGCTCTCCACCCTGCCGCTGCTGGCCGGGCGCAACATCGACTCGTCGTTCGTGCTGCCGACGGTGGCCGGCTGCATCGACATCGTGGTGCACTGCGAGATTGATCGGCACGGCCGTCGCCGGGTCACCGAGATCATTGCGCCGAGCGGCCAACTGGCCGGCTCGACGATCGAGGCGAGCCCCCTGTTTCTGTCCCCGCACGGGCACCTCGAGCCGACCGGCTCGCATCCCACCAAGCTCGCCAAATTTCGTGCCGCCGGCGTCGACCCGGCGCTGGTGTTGCGGCAGGGTGCCGCATGACTCTCGTGCTGGGGTGCCTGCTCGGGAGTGGGCTCGTGCTGCTGCTGGCGCCGTTTCTCTGGCCGGCCGGCGCTGTATCCGCGGGAGGCCGGGCGGGCGCCGGGGAGCGGATGCGGGTGCGCCTGGTTCAGGGTGGGCTGCGGTCGGTGCCGGTGTCGGCGTTCCTGGCGGTGTCGACGATCGTGGGTGTGGCATCCGCTGCCCTGATGCACGGCCTGTTCGCCGTACAGGCCCTGAGCGCCGTTGCCGGACTGGTCGGAGTGCTGCTGCCGTGGCTGATCGTCTCGTGGCGGGCCGCGGCCCGGCGCCGGGCCAATCGCACGGTCTGGCCCGATGTCGTCGATCACCTCGTGTCGGCACTGCGTTCCGGGCTGGCCCTGCCCGACAGCGTGAGCAGCCTCGCCCAGGCCGGACCGGTGGCCACCCGCACGGCGTTTGCCCAGTTCGAGCGGGAGTACCGGGCCACCGGCAATTTCAGCTACTGCGTCGACGAACTCAAACGCTCCCTCGCCGATCCGGTCGCCGATCGCATCCTGGAAACCCTGCGCATGGCCCGGGAAGTGGGTGGAAGCGACCTCACCGTGGTGCTGCGCAGCCTCGCAGCCTGGCTACGACAGGATGCCGCGGTACGGCTCGAAGTTGAGGCGCGGCAGTCCTGGGTCGTCAATGCGGCCCGACTGGGGGTGGCCGCACCGTGGATAATCCTGGTGCTGCTCGCGTCCCGCCCGGAGGCTGCCGTCGCCTACAACTCGCCGGCTGGCGTCGCCGTGATCGCGAGCGGCCTGGCCCTGTCAATCGTGGCCTACCGGGTCATGCTCGCGCTCGGCCGGCTGCCGGAGGAACGCCGATGGTTCGCGTAGCCGGCGGGTGCCGGCCATGAGCGCGAGCCTGGGCTGGGCCGTCCTCTGCGGCAGCGGTCTCGGTGTGGGGCTGTGGTCGCTCGTGAGCCTGACGCCGCGGCTGACCCGGCCCCGTCTGATCGATCGGGTCGTGCCGTACATTCTCGACGTCTCCGCCGAAGCCCGCAGCATCGTCGCCCGGAAAACCGTCAACCCGATTCCTGTGCTGGGCAGCCTGTTTGCGCCGCTGTTCGGAGCGCTCACCCGCGGGTTGTCGAACCTGCTTGGCGGCAGCGAGTTCATCGCGCGCCGACTCCACCAGTCAGGCTCGGCGAAGACCGCGCTGGAGTTTCGCTCGGTGCAACTGGTCTGGGCGCTTCTCGCCTTTGCCGCCGGCACGGTGATCACCATCGTCACCCTTCCGGAACTGCCGTGGCCGGCGCGCGTGGTCGTGCCGTTCGTGGCGGGAATCGGTGGCGCCGTGTTGCGGGACTGGCTCCTGCAGCGGGCCGCCACCGCCCGGTTGGCCCGCATGCGCAGCGAGTTGCCGACCATTCTCGAATTTCTCACCCTGTCGCTGTCGGCGGGGGAAGGCATCCTGGATTCGATCCGGCGGGTGTCCCGCACGAGTTCGGGGGAGCTGTCGCGAGAATTCGCGGGGGTGATCACCGAGGTGCACGCGGGGGTACCGATCGGGGTGGCGCTCTCGGCGCTGTCGCGGAGCATCCAGTTGCCGGAGGTGACCCGATTTGTCGATCAGGTCACCGGTGCCCTCGACCGGGGCTCGCCGATCGCCGAGGTGTTGCGCGCGCAGGCCCAGGATTCCCGCGACCAGACCAAACGCTCGCTACTCGAGATGGCCGGCAAGAAGGAAGTTGCCATGCTTGTGCCGCTGGTTTTTCTGATTTTGCCGATGACCGTTTTATTCGCTGTATTTCCCGGCCTGGTTGTTCTGCAGGCCGGCTTCTAAACGCACTGCCCGGTACCGTTCCGCTCACCAGAAAAGAGAATGCCATGTCCCGAATCATGCTTCGCCTCAAGGGTCTGCTCCACGACGAAACGGGTGACGTCCCCGGCTGGGTGCTGATCACGCTCATGACGGCCGGTTTGGTTTTGATCATCTGGGGGCTGGCCGGTCCGGCCCTCAGCGGGGTCTTCCAGCAGGCCATGGATCGCGTCAGTAGTTTCTGACCGACCCATGCATAACCGGATGCGCCGGCTCGCCTGGTTGCGCCTTCACGAGTTGCGCGACGAGGCGGGTAGCGCCGTGGCCGAGTTCGTCATGGTGGTGTCGTTGCTGACCTTTCTCACGCTCATGGTCATGCAGCTGGCGCTCGCGCTGCACATTCGCAACACCGTGCTCGATGCGGCGGCCGAGGGCGCCCGCTATGCCACGCTCGCCGACAGCAGCCTGCCTGCCGGAGCTGCGCGAACGCGCGATCTGATCACGACCGCCATCGGAGCAACCTATGCCACCGATGTGGTCGCTCGCTACGGCCCCCGTGCCGACTACCCGAGCGTCGAAGTACGGGTGGTGGCGCCGCTGCCACTGATGGGCCTGCTCGGTGCCCCGCGCGGACTGGAGGTGGTCGCGCATGCCGCGGTCGAAACGCTGGAGTAGTCGCTCCGGGGCGCCCGGAAGTGAGGCCGGTTCGGCCTCGCTGGAATTCATCACGGCGGGAATGATCCTGCTGGTTCCGCTGGTCTACCTCGTGCTCGCCCTGTCGTCATTGCAGGGCGGTGCGCTCGCCGTGGAGGGAGCCGCGCGGCAGGCAGCCAGGGTCTACGTGCAGGCGCCGGACCAGGCCACGGCGACCGAGCGCGCTCGGCGCGCCGTGGCCTTCGCGCTCGAAGACTACGGACTGGATGCCGGAGATGCCGAGGTGCAGATCGAGTGCTCCGGTGGGCCGAGCCACTGCCTCACCCGCCAGGCTCTCGTGACGGTCACCGTGCGCATCGGCATCGCCCTGCCGCTCGTGCCCGACCTGCTCGCGCTCGAGCAGAGCGCGAGCGTGCCGATGACTGCGGCATCCACGCAGGTCGTGTCCCGGTTTGGCGGCCTCGAATGAGCGGGCGCCTGCCGCATGCCGGGGCCGAGGACGGGTCGACCCTGCTGCTCATCATCTTCTACGGCTTTCTCGCCCTCAGCCTCGTGCTCGTGGCACTCTCAGCGACGTCGCTCTACCTCGAGCACAAGCGGCTGCTGAGCCTTGCCGACGGGGCGGCGCTCGCCGGGTCCGAGGCCTTCACTCTCGGCGAGGTGCAGGTCGGAATGGTGGGCCCTCGGCCGCAGCTGCGCTCCGGTGACGTGTCGGCTGCGGTGGATGAATACCTGCGCCTGGTCCCGCACGCCTCGTTCGAGGCGCTCGGCGTGACGAGCGCGGCATCCGCTGATGGGCAGAGCGCGTCGGTGACCCTGCGGTCGTGGTGGCGCCCACCCGTGCTCACCCTCGTGGTTCCCGACGGGGTGCCGCTCGAGGTAACGGCGGTGTCCCGGGCTGTGTTCCACTAACAGCATCCCCTTCAGCGAGAGCGGGATAATTGCTGCCTCAGCACCCGTGAAGCAACACATTTCCCGCTCTCGAGGGAGATGGCCGGGGTAGGCGGGGAGCGCCCACCAAGGCGCACTAGCTTTTTCAGGATGGAAGCGTACTATGCACAGACACGTAGCCGACACGGAGGCCTCTTACCCGTAGGAGCATCACATTTTTACGCAGTCGAAACTCGTTCCAGCCCCGGTCCCCGGTTGGTAGTGCTGGCGACCTCGGGTCGTCGTTCAACCGGGCTGGTCGCCACCGGTTGACGTGGCCCAGCATGGCGGCTGAGAATCACCGAGAACGGCTGTTAATTCATGGATGCATTACTAGACCGACACGAAGTCGATGAGCACAGTGTGGAGCAGCTCGACTTCGAGTCCCTTCTCCCCTGCGAGGGAGTGCATCACTACCGCGGATTGAGCGGTCACGATCCGGCCGAATCGGGTGGCTTCATGGTGATCTCGCCGTGCTGTGGGCCCAAGGTCATCCAATGCTCCTCCCGGGTCGACGCGATGCGCGTGTCCGGAGTGCTCTACTGCGGTGCCTGCCAGCACGAACATTTGACCAGCGAATACACCTTCGTTCCGCTCCAGCTCTAGGCCGCGGTCGTCCGCGCATTCTCAGAGCGGATGCCGCGCGCGGTACCCTCGCTAGGTGCCCTGACGGCGCCGACAGGAGCAGTGTGCGTACCAAGCGGGGGCAGTGGAAGGGTGCGGGAGCTCAACTCGCCACCGAAGTCAGCATCAATTTCGGTTCGTCGCTGGCCGGACTGCTCATTCCCCTCGTCGGCTCGCCGGTCGTCGTCGCGGCCCGACAAATCGTCATGGTCATCGTCGTGCTGCCGCTGGCCCGGCCCAGGCTCAAGAACCTGACCTGGAGCCGCATCTGGCCGCCGCTCGCCCTCGGCGTCGTGCTCGCCGTGATGAATCTCAGCTTCTACCAGGCCGTGAGCATGCTCGGGCTGGGCGTTGCGGCGACCATTGAATTTCTCGGCCCGTTCGCTCTCGCCCTCGTCACCAGCCGCCGCATCCTGGACTTCGTGTGCGCCGCGGCCGCCGCCGGGGGCGTGTTTCTGCTGACCTGGTCGGACGGCACGCTCGACCTGCTCGGCGTCGTGCTCGCCCTGACCGCAGCGGCCTCCTGGTTTTGCTACATTCTGCTGACCCGCAGGGTGGCGACCGAATTTGCCGGCCTTGAGGGTATCTCCATTGCCAGCCTGGTCAGCCTCGTGATCGTGGTGCCGTTCGCCGTGCTCACCCTCGACCTGTCGGCGTTCACCTGGGGCGTTGTCGGGTTGCTCCTGCTCGTCGGAGTGGTTTCCTCGGCCTTTCCCTACACACTCGACACGTACATTCTGCGGCGGATAAGCCCTCGGCTGTACGCGATCATCACGAGCTTCGGCCCGGTGATCGCTGCCGGGTTCGGCGCGCTCGTGCTCGGCGAAACCTTCACGCTGCTGCAGCAGATCGCGATCGTCGTGGTCTGCGTGGCCGCCGGGGCTGCGATCGCGACCCAGCGCGACCAGCCGAAGTCCGACCTCGAGCTGACCGCGGTCGCGATTCCCTGACGCGGCGACCCCGCGCGGGCGGCCGTACCAGGCCGGCCCGGGCATCCGCTTATCGAGCGGCGCCGAGGCCCTGCCTATTCGACGCGCAGGCCGAGGTGGGCGGCGAGAAGCGGCGCCAGCATGCCGAGCTGGGCATCGTCGATCGTGGCACCGCGCAGGCTCTCAAGGCCGTGGACGGCCAAGAAGTCGCTGGAGCGCAGGTCGACGTCCTTGAGCTTGGCGCCGCCGACATCGAGGGTGCCGATGCGGCAGTTCTGCAGTTCGAGGCGCTGCACGGTGGCGCTGCCGAGGTCGAGCTCGTCGATAATGCAGTTGCTCAGCAGCACATCGGTCAGGGTCGCGTTGCGCAGATTTACGAAATCGAGCTTCGACCCGTCGATGTGCACCGAGCGCAGCGTCGCCTCGTAGACCTCGACCGAGCCGAGTCGGGCGTGGTTGATCTGCACGTCACGCCAGTTCGAGCGCGGCGCGCTGAACACCGGGGCGTGCAGATCGGTGGCGAGACATTCCGAGAAGGATGCTCCGCGCAGCTTGGTCTCATGCAGCGAGACTCCCGCAAATTCACACTCCCCGAAGGAGATACCGGTCAGGTCGCGGCCGTCGAGGTTCACGCCGGCGTAGCGCTCGGCCTCGCGACCGTCGCCGGAACAAAGCTGCGCCCCGTCGTCGTCGGCGAGGTCGGGCAGCGTGATGCGGTCGATCGACGCCTTGCGGGTGGCTGCTTTCGCCACCTTTATTCGATGGGTTCGAGCACGAAAACCGGAATCTTCCGCTCGGTCTTGACCTGGTAGGCGGCGTAGTCGGGGAAGGCTGCCACGGCGCGCTCCCACCAGACGGCCTTTTCGTCGCCGGTGATCTCGCGGGCGCGCATGTCCCACTTCTCGGGCCCGTCTTGCAGCTCCACCTCGGGGTGCGCGATGACGTTGGCGTACCAGACCGGGTTTTTGGGGCTGCCACCGAGCGAGGCGACAGCGGCATAGTGGCCGTCGTGTTCGACGCGCATGAGCGGTGCCTTGCGCAACTTGCCGCTCTTGAGGCCGACGGTGGTGAGTACGATCACGGGCATGTCACGCAGAGTCGTGCCCTCGGTTCCGCCGGACTTCTCGTACAGGTCGACCTGGTCGCGCACCCACTGGGCGGTGCTTGGCTCGTATTCTCCGATGAGGGGCATATTTGGCCCAACGCGCGAGCCGCCGGGAACATTCCACCCGGTCAGGTTCGCCCGGTCAGAGCAGGCGGCCGGGGCGATGCGGGGCGTAGCGCGGAATGTAGCGGCGCAGCAGCACCGCGCCGCAGAGGCCAATTGCCCCCATCACGCCGCTGGCAACCGAGAGCGAGACCAGCGCGGTGATGCCGGCGACCGCCAGGGGAGCTGCGGCGCTCCCGAAGTCGGCCGTGAACCGCCAGGCGCCCAGGAACGGTGCGGGATTCGGCCGCGGAGCGAGGTCGGCGCCGAGCGTCATCAGCAGGCCGCTGCCGACCCCGTTGGCGAGCGAGAGGAACATGGCCACGCCGATGAACCACTCCACGTTGCTCGGCAGGTCGTGGGTGAACGCGAGTGCCAGGTGGCCGACACCGAGGCCGATCATCGAGGGCAGCGCGCTCCAGATGCGGCCGAACCGGTCCATAATCTGGCCGCTGACATAGAACAGGGCGAAGTCGATGCCGCCGGCGATGCCGATGATCAACGCCGTGTCGGGGGCGCTGATGCCGATACTGACCGCCCAGAGCGGCAGCATCACCGTGCGGCTGGCCCGCATCGCACCGATCAGACCGGCGCCCGTACCGAGCCGCAAAAGCACTCCGCGGTGACTCCAAATGGTCTGGAACAATCCCTGCACCGGCACGGCCGGTCGCGCCGTTCCGGTGCTGCTGATCGCGCCGGTGCTCGTGTCGGTGGCGTCGAATATGGTCCTATCAGCGGAGGGAGTGGCAAAGGCTTTCGACGGGTCTGGCAACAACAGCAGCGTCGCTGATGCGGCGACGCAGCAGATGATGAACACCCAGAACACGGCCTGCGTACCACCGGTGAGGTGAATCAGGCCGGCCGAGAGAAAGGGGCCGACAAACCAGCCGGCTCGAAACACGCCGCCGAGGGTCGACAGCGCGCGGGCCCGGTAGACCAGCGGCACATAGTTGGTCATGAAGGCATGCCGGGCGAGGGCAAAAATGGCTGTGGCGAGGCCGACCAGAAAAATGCCGAGACCGAGCACGAGTGGGTTGGGAGCGACAATGCAGACGATCACGGCACCGATGGTGAGAGCGGATGCCCAGATCATCGCGTTCCGTTCCCCGATGCGCGAGACGATCCAGCCGCTGGGAATATCGCCGACCAGCTCACCGAGCATGACCATCGCTGCAATCACACCGGCAATGGCCAGGGAAGCACCGAGGTCAGTCGCAACCAGGGGAATCAGCGGGATAATCGCGCCCTCGCCGATTGAGAACAGCAGGGTCGGTAGGAACGCGACCAGGGCGACCGAGCGCAGGCTGAAGGGGCGCTCGTGGTTGCTCATCGGTTCGATGCTACTCGCAGTGCAATCCCGACCGTGCTATCCCGACCCGTGCTGCTCAGACCCGTGCGATCCCGCCCCTGTAATCCGGCACGTGCGATCCCGACCGTGTTTTCCGGAGTGCTGTTCGAGTGGTGCTCCCACCAGCCCGGCAGTACCGCGCCTTCGCCCGGTAGGCTGAACAGAACATGATTGACTTGGATTTCTCAGTACAGATCGCCGCGCTGCGGACCACGTTTGGCGACATCCGCTCGGTGATCGACATTGATCGACTGCGCGCGGAGATTGACGACCTCAGCGGCGAGGCCGGTATGCCCGACTTGTGGGACGACACCGAGCACGCCCAGAAGGTGACGAGCGACCTCAGCCACCGGCAGTCGCAACTGGCCCGCATCGAAAGCATCGGAGCCCGCCTCGATGACCTCGAGGTGCTCGTGGAGATGGCCAATGACGGCCAGGGCGACCAGGAACTGGCCGACGAGGCCGGCGTCGAACTCGCCAGCCTGCAGAAGCTGCTCGGCGAGCTCGAAGTGCAGACCCTGCTCAACGGCGAATTCGACGAACGCAACGCCGTCATCACCATTCGCGCCGGCGCCGGGGGAGTGGATGCCGCCGACTTCGCCGAAATGCTGCTGCGCATGTACCTGCGCTACGCCGAACAGCACGACTACCGCACGACCGTGCTCGACATCAGCTACGCCGAAGAAGCCGGCATCAAGAGCGCGACCTTCGAGGTCGATGCCGCCTACGCCTTCGGCACGCTCAGCGTCGAGGCCGGAACCCACCGCCTGGTGCGGATGAGCCCGTTCAACTCGGCCGGCAAGCGCCAGACCTCGTTCGCCGCGGTCGAGGTGGTGCCTTTGATCGAACAGACCGAGTCGATCGAGGTGCCCGACGGCGATATTCGCGTGGATGTCTTCCGCTCGAGCGGCCCTGGCGGCCAGTCGGTCAACACCACCGACTCCGCCGTGCGCATCACCCACCTGCCCACCGGCACCGTGGTGAGCTGTCAAAATGAGAAGAGCCAGATTCAGAACCGGGCCGCAGCCATGCGCGTGCTGCAGTCCCGGCTGCTGGTACTCGAGCGCGAGAAAGAGGCCGCGACCAAGAAAGAGCTCGCCGGCAACATCACCGCGAGCTGGGGCGACCAGATGCGCAGCTACGTGCTCGCGCCCTACCAAATGGTCAAGGACCTGCGCACCGAGTACGAGGTGAACAACCCCAGCAACGTCTTCGATGGTGACCTGGACGGTTTCATTTCGGCCGGCATCCGCTGGCGCAAGAAAGCCCCCGAAGACTAAACGGATGCTGAGCCTTCCCTCTCTCGGGTATGTCGCAGTAGGGAAAACGCCAGCGGGTGCCTAGGCTCTAAGAGCTATGATCCGCTTTGATCACATAACCAAGAAGTATCCCGGCACCTCTCGGCCGGCCCTGAACTCGATCGACGTCGAGATTTTGCGAGGCGAATTCGTCTTTCTGGTCGGCGCCTCCGGATCGGGCAAATCGAGCTGCCTGCGGCTCGTGCTCAAGGAGGAGAAGCCGACCAGCGGCAGCATCCACGTGCTCGGGCAAGACCTGCGCTCGATCTCCAACCGCAAGGTGCCCTATTTTCGCCGCAACATGGGCGTGGTCTTTCAGGACTTTCGGCTGTTGCCGAACAAGACGGTCTTCGACAATGTCGCGTTCAGCCTGCAGGTCATCGGCAAGAGCCGTGGCTTCATTCAGGAAGCCGTGCCCGACACCCTGAAGATGGTCGGCCTGGCCGAGAAAGCCCAGCGCCTGCCGCACGAACTCTCCGGTGGTGAGCAGCAGCGCGTGGCCATTGCCCGCGCCATCGTGAACAAGCCCCAGATTCTGCTGGCCGATGAGCCCACCGGAAACCTCGACCCCACCACGAGCGCCGAAATCATGGCACTGCTCGCGAGCATCAACGCGGGCGGCACCACCGTGATCATGGCCACCCACGAGGCCGGCATCGTGGACAAGATGCAGCGCCGCGTGATCGAACTGGTCAACGGCGAGATCGTGCGGGATGAACGCCAGGGCGGCTACGCCACCGCGTCCATCCCGACCATCGTGCCGACGTCTGAAGCGGATGCCGCAGCGAGCGACCCCGCGCCGGTCGCGTCGGCCGCCGTCGCAGCGCGGGCCGCGGCCCAACCCTCGTTGACGCATCCGTCGGCGCCGGTTCCCGAAACCTCCGTGTCGCTGCACCAGGCGGCGGCAGCTGCGGTTGCAGCGGCGGCCGCGTCGGTTGTTCCGACACCGATTGAGTCGGCTCCTGCGGCCGAATCTCCTGCTGTAGAGGAGGCCGGTCCCGCCGTGGCCACGCCGCCGATGGCGCGCCCGGTTCTTCCGGTCGCCCCGAACGACGCCCCCGAACAGCTCACCCTCGCCGAGAAACTCGGCCTGCGGGCGCCGGGTGAGAAACCCGACCAAACCGGCGAACAGAACGTGGGGCCCAACCGATGAGGCTCGGACTGGTGCTCTCCGAGGCCGCGAACGGTCTGCGACGCAACGCATCCATGGTCGTCTCCGTGGTACTCGTGACTTTCATCTCGCTGACCTTCGTCGGCGCGGCCGTACTGATGCAGATGCAGATCGGCCAGATGAAGAACTTCTGGTACGACAAGGCGCAGGTCGGCATCTATATGTGCTCCGACATCTCGCCGGGCGAAACCTGCACCGGCGGCGACGCCTCGGCAGAGCAGATCGCAGCCGTCGAGGCCCAGCTCGAATCGCCGACCCTGGCGCCGTTCGTCGACACCTACTATTTCGAGACGCACGAGCAGGCCTTCGAGAATTTCAAGAAGCAGTTCGCCGGCAACCCGGTGGCCGACTACGTGACCGCGGATCAGTTGAACCAGACCTTCTGGGTCAACCTCAAGGACCCGTCCCAGTCCGCCGTGCTGGTCGAGAGCTTGTCCGGGGTTGCCGGCGTAGAAAACGTCGCTGACCAGCGCAAATACCTGGACCAGATCTTCTCGGTGCTCAACGTCGCGAGCTACACCGCCATCGGCATTGCCGGGTTGATGCTGATCGCAGCGGCGCTGCTGATCGCCACGACCATCCGTTTGTCGGCGTTCTCGAGACGCCGCGAACTCGGCATTATGCGACTGGTCGGCGCGAGCAACCGGTTCATTCAAACGCCGTTCATTCTCGAGGGCGTCTTCGCGGCGCTGCTCGGCTCGCTGCTCGCCGGCGGCGCGATTGTGGCGCTGGTCTACTTCTTCGTGCAGGGGTATCTCGGGGCCAGACTCACCGGCTTTGCCCTGGTCGGTATGGATGATGCGCTCGTTGTGGTGCCCATCCTGCTGGTGGTCGGTGCGGTGCTCGCCGCGTTCTCGGCCAACTTCGCGATCACCCGCTACCTCAAGGTTTAAGCGTCAAGCGGATGCCCGCGCGCAGCGATCAGGTGCGGGGCCGGTAGACTGGTGGGCTGTCTGCCGGATCTTTCGGCGGCATCCACTTGACGAATAAAAATTGAGGTGAACACATGCCCAGGGAACGTGGCGAAAAGGTCGTGGCGACCAACCGCAAGGCCCGACATGACTACCTCATCAGTGACACCTACGAGGCCGGAATGGTCTTGAGCGGCACCGAGGTCAAGTCGCTGCGCGCGGGCCGGGCCACCCTGGTTGACGGCTACGCCTTCATCGAGGGCGGCGAGGCCTGGCTGGATGCGGTGCACATTCCGGAGTATTCCGGTGGCTCGTGGACCAATCACCCGCCGCGCCGCAAGCGCAAACTCCTGCTGCACAAGAAGGAGATCATTAAGATCAGCCACAAGACCAAGGAGGGCGGTTACACGCTCATTCCGCTGCGGATTTACTTCGCGGATGGTCGGGCCAAGGTTGAGATCGCCGTCGCCAAGGGTAAGAAAGAATACGACAAGCGTCAGACTCTGCGGGAACGCACCGACAAGCGCGAATCGGACCGCGCGATGTCGGCGCAGCGCCACCTCGGCGACTAGGCAACTTCTGTAGTAGTATGGAGGGCTGCACCGAAACTGGTGCAGATTGGTAATTCAACAGCGTGTGACACGAACCCATCGCTGGCGCTTTTTGAGGCGTGCGATGTGTATGGGGATGATCGGTTTCGACATTGTTTGCGCAATTGTGAGAAGCGGGTCGAGGATGCAGGGTTATCTCGTAAACGATCTCTGCAAAACAATAAGTGCCAATTCAAAGCGCACTGACTTCGCTCTCGCTGCCTAAGCGAAAGCACTAAAGAAGTCCGCCAGACCGGGAATGCTCTCTACCCGGATCCTGACGCCATTTAGAGAGATTGCTTCTACATTGAGCCACGGGGTGTAGAGGGACTTAAACGAAGGCTGGGCCTGTCGGAGTAGATGCCAGTGGCAAATTCCGGGGCCGAGAAAGCGATTTCACTGGATACACCCGTAGAAGGCATATGACCACAGCAGTGGACCGGGGTTCAATTCCCCGCATCTCCACCACCGGTTCTGTCACACGCTGTTACCGCTTCTGAGGCCGCCCATTGGGCGGCCTCATTTGGTTTAAGCGGATGCTATGGTCAGCGCAGGCGCAGGCCGACCGACGGGCGGATGGGTTCGCGCTGGCCGCCGGAGTGCACGATGAAGTCGCCGTCGACACTGAGCTGGCTGGCGTGGCAGCGGAGGGCGGCCACGACGGTGGCGCGATGGGTGTCGAGGTCGAACCATTCCGTATCCGCTGTGGGGGAGTGGAGAATCTCGGCGTAGGGGATGGCGAGTGCTCGGCTGGCGGCGAGGGCGGCGTCGTGTACGCGGACGTGGTCCGGGTGGCCGTAGCCGCCGGTTCGGTCGTAGCTGATGACCAGGCTCGGTTGCACGTGCTGGAGAACGGCGACGAGGTCGGTGGTGACCTCGGTGAGCGGAGCGCGGGCGAGGGCATCCGCTGCGGACTCGGCGGCAGGGCCGGCCAGGCCGGGGCGGATCCACTCCATACCGGAGTCGCGGTAGTGGCGCGGCGCGAGCCCGGGCGCGCGGGCCGGTGCCTCGCCGAGCCAGAATCCCTCGTTGATGCCGAGCGTCCGGGCGGCGCGCTCGAGTTCGCGCTCGCGTTCCTCGGCCAGGGCGGCAGTGCCGACGAGCGCCGCGAGCGGCCCCGCGACGACTTCACCGCGTTCACCGCGGGTGGCCGTGACCAGGGTGATGCGGATGCCGCGGCTCGCGAGATAGGCGATCAGGCCGCCGGTGCCGATGGTCTCGTCGTCGGGGTGCGCGTGCACGAACAGCACCGACCTGACGGCGTCCAGAATGCTCATCGGGCAGAATCTCGATCGCTCTTCGTCGTGACAGTCGGGGGGACAGCGGATTCGAGAGCCATCCGTCGAGCCTATCGCCGCCCGCCCGTGGCACCCCACGTACGCCATAGGGCGAAAGATGGCACCGCGCGTAACACGCGCGTCGAACTGCGCGCGCTGCCCGGTACAGCTAGCCGCGAAGGACCGTTCGTGCACTGGACGTGCTACCCGGAGCCTGCTTCGATGGCGATGGCGATGGCCGCGACGATGACGGCGGCGGGTTGGGGTCGACGAGGTCGTCATGGTGGATCGAGTCGCCGTGGAGGGAGCCGACGAGGGTGTGCAGGGGTTCGTTGCTGCCGCCCCACTGCAGGGAGATGATCTCGGCCGCGATCGAGACCGCGGTCTCCTCCGGCGTGCGGGAGCCGAGATCGAGGCCGATCGGACTGCGCAGCCGGGCCAGCTCGCTGTCGGTCACGCCGACCGCCCGCAGTCGTTCCAGCCGGTCGAGGTGGGTGCGGCGGGATCCCATGGCGCCGATATACGCCACCGATGGGCCGTGCAGGGCGGCTTCAAGCAGGGGAACGTCGAATTTCGGGTCGTGGGTGAGCACACAGATGACCGTGCGGGGATCGATGAGGCCGGCCGCGATCTGTTCGCGCAGGTAGCGGTCGGGCCAGCTCACCACGACTTCGTCGACCCCGGGAAAGCGGGCGGCGGTGGCGAACACGCCACGGGCATCGCAGACCGTGACCCGGTAGCCGAGAAAGGTTCCGAGCCGGGCCAGAGCGGTGGCGAAATCGATCGCTCCGAAGACCAGCATGCGGGGCCTGGGCGCGTAGCTCGCGAAGAACACCCGCATGCCCTCGCCGCGACGCTCGCCGTCTGGACCGTAGGTCAGAGTCGTGTTGCGGCCGGCGGCGAGCAACCCCTGGGTGTCGTCGCCGATGGCGTGGTTGGCGCGGTCCGATCCGAGATCGCCCTCGAATCCCTGCGGCCGCACCACGAGGTGGCGGCCGATCCAGCCGGCATCCGGATGCTCGATCACCGTGGCGACCCCCACCGGGCGCCCGGCGTCCACATCGTCATGCACCCCCTCGAGCAGTGCGAAGGTGTCGCGGGAGACGGGTTCGATGAAGACGTCGAGGATACCGCCGCAGGTCAGCCCCACCGCGAAGGCGTCGTCGTCGCTGATGCCGTAGCGCACGAGCACCGGCACGCCGTCCTCTACGACCTGGGTGGCCAGTTCGTAGACGGCGCCCTCGACGCAGCCGCCAGAGACCGAGCCGGCGACCGTGCCGTCGGCGCTGACCAGCATCGATGCGCCGGCTGGCCGAGGTGCCGACTGGAAGGTGCGCACGACGGTCGCGAGGCCCGCCGTCGCGCCGCCCTGCCAGCCAGCGAAGAGGGTAGTGAGAACTTCACGCATGCCGGGCTCCCTTCTGTCGTCGGTCGACTCTAACGGCCGGATGCCCGTCGACCGATTCGGTATGCGATGAACGCTACCGCGGCCAGCAGACCCACAAGTTTCACCGGGTCGCTCAACTGGTCGGCAATGACGCCCTTGACCAGGCTCAGAGCGTTGAGGCTCGGGGCCGGCGCTGCCCGATACGGCGCGCCGCGATGCCCGCCAGCGGGTGCCCCGCTTTGGCCGCCTGCCGGAGCCGCGCGCGGTGGCACTGGGCGCGGCGGCACGGCGCTGGGCAGCCGGGCGGGGGCATCCGGCGTGACTTTAGGGAGGGTATCGGCGGCCGGGGCATCCCCGAGTGGAATATCACTCATGTCGGTGACGGCGCGGGGGGAACCCTGGACGAGGGTGGCCGGGTCGTCGAGGTGGTCGCCTACGGGGGTGGCAGCGCTGTCGGCGGCCCTGGCTGCGGCCTCCGCCTCACCCTCCGACTCAGCTGCCTCGCCGCCCTCGATCAGGTCTTGCAGATTGCCGGCGAACAGCCCCATCATCTGCTCGGTGACGCTGCTGATGACGCCCTTGCCCATGGCCGCCGCCTTGCCGGAGAGGGACAAATCGGCGCTGACCGTGCCCTGGGTGACACCGTCGGTTTCGACCAGAACGAGGGTGACCGTGGCCTGGGCTGTACCCTGACCGCGGGTCTCCTGAGCCTTGCCGGAGAATACGGCCCGGTGTGCCTCGGCGTCGCGCTCGTCGACGTTCATCTGCCCGCGGTACTGCATCGTGACCGGGCCAAGCTTGACCTTCATCCCCACCTGGTAGTTGTCATCGCTGAGTTGGTTGAGAATCTGAGCGCCCGGCACACACCCGGCGACACGTTCGAAGTCCATCAGGGTGTCCCAGACCGTGTCGACGGGGGCGATAACGGTGAAGGTGCTGTCAAGTTGCATCAGGGTGTCCTCTGCTCGGTCAGGTCGGTTGGTGGGAGAATGCTCGTTGATCGGATGCTGGCGGGTCGCCGCGAATCGCGGCCGCCACCTCGGCCAGGGCGGCGTAGCTGTGGCCGCTGACGAAGGCGTCGCAGTAGGGAAGCGCGGCGGCCATTCCGCCCACGAGCGGCCGGTAGTCGACGGCGACCTTGCGCGGGTTCACCCAGATGATGCGGTGCGCGAGTCGGCGCAGGCGTGCCATCTGGGTGTCGACGTCGACCGGGTCGTCCTGCGCCCAGCCGTCCGAGAACACCACGATCACCGCTCCCCGGGCCAGACCGCGTCGCCCGAAATCGTCGATGAATCGACGGATGCTCGCGGCCAGCCGGGTACCGCCGGCCCAGTCCGTCGCGGTGGCGGCCGCCTGCGCGAGTGCCTGGTCCGGGTCGCGGAGCGCGAGCTGACGGGTCAGCCGGGTGAGCTGGGTGGAGAACACGAACGCTTCGGCCCGCGCGCCGGATGCCGCGCCCTGAAGCAGCGACAGGAACACCCGGGTGTAGGGCTCCATCGAGCCCGACACATCGCAGAGCAGCACGAGTCGGCGCGGCTTCGACCGGCGGCGGGCGTGGTGCAGGGCGATCGGATCGCCCCCGGTACGCTGCGCTGACCGCACGGTGCGGGCCAGATCGAGCCGGTCACGGCTGTGCCGTGACGGATGCCTGCGGCGGGTCAGGCGGGTCGGCGTCGACAGCACAATGCGGGCAACGAGCTCGCGCAGGCGGGCGAGTTCGTCGGGGGCGAGGTCGGCGAACGCCATGTCGTGCAGGTGTTCGTCGCTGGAGGCCAGGGCGAGGATGGCGTCGTGCTCCGGGGCCTCGTTATCGTTGTCGCTCGAGTCGGTGCCGGGCAAGGGGGCCGGCGGTCGATCGGCCCCAGGCTCGGGAGTTGCGGCCGGACGATTGGTCGGCGGGGCGGCCTGGGAACGGGTTTCCGAGCCGATCGCCGGGGGAGCATTGGGATCACCGCGGCTTTCGGCCGGGTCGAGTCGACCGTCGAAGACGGCGCTGAACACGGCGTCGAACCGGGCAAGGTGCTGCTGCTGGGAGACGAACACGATCCGGCAGGCCCAGTACAGGGCGGCGCGGTCGGTCGGGGGGACGAGGCGGAGCGCCTCGGCCAGACGGGCCGCCCGGTCGGGCGACACGGGAAGTCCGGCGCGGTGCAGGGCCGTGCTGAACCCGGCGGCGAGGGCCGCAGCTTCGATTGGCGGGATCCGGCCCTGGGCCGGCGGCTTCGGAAGCCTCGGTGAGGCCGACTCGGTGCCGGCCTGACGTGCGTCGGGCTTGCTGGTGCCGGGATCACTTCTGCCGGGCACAGGTGCGCCGCGGTCAGGCACCGGCGGCCTCGACGACCCAGGCGGCCCCGCGAGCGGTAGCGAGATCGAGGTCGTCCCGGTTCTTCAGCACGAAACCCCAGGTCTGCTCGACCGCCCGGCCGCTCAGCTGCTCAATGCCGAGCACCCCGAGCGCGCCCACCCAGTCGATGGCCTCGGCGATTCCGGGCGGCTTCACCAGGTCAAGCGAACGCAGACGGGTGATGGCCTGGGCGGCCTCGGTCGCAATCACCTGTGAACTGCTCGGTACCCGGCGGCGCACGATCTGCGCGATCCGCTCCGGCCCCGGGTAGTCGATCCAGTGATACAGACAGCGCCGGGTCAGCGCGTCGTGCAGGTCGCGGGTGCGATTGCTGGTGAGAATCACGATCGGCGGATGCGTGGCCCGCACGGTTCCGAGCTCGGGGATGGTGACCGCAGCTTCGGCGAGCAGCTCAAAGGTGAAGGCTTCAAACTCGGCGTCGGCCCGGTCGATCTCGTCGAGCAGCAGCACGGCCGGCCGCGGGCCCGCGTGCTCGATCGCCTGCAACAGCGGGCGGCGCAGCAGGTAGTCGCGGCCGAACAGCTCGGTCTCGGCCAGTTCAACCCCGCGCGCCTCGGCCAAACGGATGCCGAGCAGTTGCCGCGGGTAATTCCACTCGTACAGTGCCTCCGCGGCCGAGATACCTTCGTAGCACTGCAGGCGAAAAAGTGCGGTGTCGAGCAGTCGGGCGAGTGCCTTAGCGATCTCGGTCTTGCCGACCCCCGGTTCGCCCTCGAGTAGCAGCGGCTGGCGCATGCGGACGGCCAGGAACACCGCGGTTGCGAGCCCATCGTCGGCCAGATAGTCCTCGGCATCGAGGGCGCGCTGTAGCGCGGCGACATCGGGCACGATCTCGGGCAGAGTCACCAACGCAGCCACCCCCATCGTGAAGTCGGGCGGCTACGGCGCGTGCGGCTAGCGCGCGGGTGCCTACCGCGCGGTCGCATACGGCTCCGGATTCGCCAGAAACGCCTTGCGGCAGCCCGCCGCACAGAAATAGACGGTCCCGCCGTTGTGCTCGACCTGCAGCGTCGACGGCAGCGCGGCCACGGACATGCCGCAGACCGGGTCGATCGCGACGCCGGCGGCCTGCGGCTCGGCAGCAGGTGGGGTGGCAGCACGCGCTTTGGCGTCAGGCGGCTCTGCGGCGATCGCCGAATCCGCCGCTCCCGCCACCGCGCCCACACCAACCGCGCCCACACCAACCGCGCCCACACCAACCGGATGTCCCCGCCCGGCCCGTTCCTGCACCAGCTGCGCCAGAATCGACACCGCAATCTCTCCGGGCGTTCGCGCCCCGAGGTCAAGGCCCGCCGGACTGAACACCCGAGCGCGCTGCTCCGGCGACACGTCGAGCGACGCAAGCACCGCCGCACCGCGCCGGGGACTAGCCACGAGCGCCACGTACGGCACCCCCACAGCCAGCGCCGCCAGCAGCGCGGACTCCTCGTCCCGGCCGTGGGACGCGACGACCAGCGCAGCGTCGCCGGCCTGCGGGGCGGCAGAGGCGCCATCCGTTTGCAGGAGCTCGAAACCGACGAGCGGTGCGAGGGTGGCAAGGGCCGCGGCGTCGGGCGTCGACCCGACCACGATCAGGCGCGGCAGGGGAAGGCGCGGTTCGAGAAAGATCTCGATCGCCCCGCCGCTGACACAGGGGTTGGAGACCTCGACCGCGCCGTCCTCCACAGTGCTCGACGGTACGCCGGCCACGACCTTGAGCAGCAGCGGCTGGCGACTTTCGAGCACCTGCAGGCTGTACAGGCGAACGGATGCCTCCACGCAGGTTCCGCCGACGAAGCCCTCGATCTCGCCGGTCAAGCGCACGAGCGCCGTGTCGCCCGCGTGCGCGCTCGTCGGGCGCACCGCGCGCACCACGGTCGCGTGCACGAACGGTTCGCGGCGCGCCTCGAGCTCCCGCTCCAGCACGGACTTCATCTCGGGCATGCTAAACCGGCGGTCTCGTGCGGCCCTGCATGGCCTCCCAAACCCGGGATGGTGTGCACGGCATGTCCATGTGCACCACGCCGAACGGGGCGAGGGCATCCACGACGGCGTTGACGACGGCCGGCGGTGACCCGACCGTGGCAGACTCACCAACGCCCTTTGCTCCGATCGGGTGGTGCGGCGACGGAGTCACGGTGAAGCCGGTCTCCCAGTCGGGTACCTCCATGGCGGTGGGGATGAGGTAGTCCATGAACGAGCCGCCGAGGCAGTTGCCCTCGTCGTCGAACTCGATGATCTCCATCAGTGCCATGCCGACACCGTCGGTGAGGCCACCATGAATCTGGCCCTCGATGATCATCGGGTTGATGCGGGTGCCGCAGTCGTCGACGGCGATGAAGCGGCGCACCTTGACATGGCCGGTGCCCGGGTCGACGTCGACGACGCAGATATAGGCGCCGAACGGAAAAGTGAGGTTGGGCGGATCGTAGGTGACCTCGGCGTCGAGATTGCCGTCGATACCCTCGGGCAGCGCGACCGTGCCGTGGGCGCCCATCGCGATCTCGGCCATGGTCTTGCCCACGCTCGGATCGCCCTTGACGAACCAGCGGCCCTTCTCCCACTCGAGGTCTTCCGGCCGGGTCTCGAGCATGGCTGCGGCGATGAACCGGGCCTTCTCCCGCACCTTGCGGGCGACGAGCGCCACGGCGGCTCCGCTGACCGGAGTGGACCGGCTGCCATAGGTGCCGAGGCCGAACGGCGTCTGGTCGGTGTCACCGTGCACGACGTCGATGTCCTCCGGGGGGATGCCGATCTCCTCCGCCACGATCTGCGCGAACGTCGTTTCGTGGCCCTGACCCTGGCTTTGCACCGAGATGCGCACGACGGCCTTGCCGGTGGGATGGATGCGCAGTTCGGCGCCGTCCGCCATTCCGAGGCCGAGAATGTCCATGTCCTTGCGCGGGCCGGCACCGACCGTTTCGGTGAAGAATGAGATGCCGATGCCCATGAGCTCACCGCGTTCGCGTTTCTCCTTCTGTTCGCGGCGCAGTTCGTCGTAGCCGGCCATCTTCATCGACAGCCGCATGGTGGGTTCGTAATCGCCCGAGTCGTACTCCCAGCCGGTCTTGTTGGCGTAGGGAAACTGCTCCTTCTTAATGAAGTTTTTCAGGCGCAACTCGGCCGGGTCCATCTCGAGCTTGCGGGCCAGGATATCGACCATCCGCTCGACCAGGTAGACCGCTTCGGTGACCCGGAACGAGCAGGCGTAGGCCACGCCGCCGGGCGCCTTGTTGGTGTACACGCCGGTCACGGTGCAATGCGCTGCGGCGAGGTCGTAGCTGCCGGTGAAGATGTGGAAGAACCCGGCCGGATACTTGGTGGGCTGGGCGGTGGCGTTGAACGCGCCGTGGTCGGCGAGTACGTTGGTGCGCAGGGCCAGGATCTTGCCGTCCTTGGTCGCCGCGATCTCGCCCTGCATAATGTAGTCCCGGGCGAACGAGGTGCTCATGAGGTTCTCGGAGCGGTCCTCGACCCATTTCACCGGTTTGCCGGTGACGATGGAGCCGACGACGGCGAGGATATAGCCCGGGTAGATTCCGACCTTGTTGCCGAAGCCGCCTCCGATGTCGGGGGAGACCACGCGAATCTTGTGCTCGGGAATGCCGGAGACCATCGCGAACAGGGTGCGGTGGGCGTGCGGCGCCTGCGTCGTCTCGTACAGGGTGAGGCGGCCGTCGACGGCATCGAAGTCAGCTACGGCGCCGCAGGTTTCCATCGGCGCCGGGTGCACCCGCGGGTAGACGATCTCCTGCTTCACCACGACGTCGGCGCTCGCGAAGACGGCATCCGTTTCGGCTTTGTCGCCGGCTTCCCAGTCGAAGATGTGGTTGTCGGTGCGGCCCTCGAGGTCGTCGCGAATGACGGGAGCGCCCGGGTCCATCGCCTTGCGGGCGTCGACGACCGGCGGTAATACGTCGTAATCGACCTGGATCAGTTCGAGGGCGTCGCGGGCGGCGTAGCGGTCGTCGGCGACGACGAAAGCGACCTCCTGGCCCTGGAAGCGCACCTTGTCGGTGACCAGCACGGCCTGCACGTCCATCGAGAGGGTCGGCGCCCAGGCCAGGCCGAGGGCCTGCAGGTCGCTGCCGGTTATGACGGCGTGCACACCGGGATGGGCGAGCGCCGCGGTGGTGTCGATCGAGACCAGCCGGGCGTGGGCGACGGGAGCGCGCAGGATCGCACCGTGCAGCATTCCGGGCAGCACGATGTCGTCGACATAGTGGCCCTTGCCACGCACGAATCGCGGGTCTTCCTTGCGTTGCATACGCCCGTGGCCGATTGGCCGGTCGTGGTCGCCGGCCGCCGGGTTCGACGGGCGGTCTTCGAGGATGGTCATGCGCGCACCTCTTCATCTTCGGTTGTGTCAACGGCGGCAACGAGCGGATGCTCGGCGGCCCACTGAATCGACCGCACGATGGTGGCGTAGCCGGTGCAGCGGCAGATCTGCCCCGAGATGGCCTCGCGAATCTCGAGCGGTTCGGGGTGCGGATTGTGGTCGAGCAGGGCGCGGGCGGTGAGCATCATGCCGGGGGTGCAGAAACCGCACTGCAGGCCGTGCTCCTCCATGAAGCCCTGCTGCACCGGGTCGAGCGTGGCGCCGTCGGCGAGTCCTTCCACCGTCGTGATCGTGTGGCCGTCGGCCATGGCGGCCAGCACGGTGCACGATTTCACCGGCTGGCCGTCCATGAGCACCACGCAGGTGCCGCAATTACTGGTGTCGCAACCCCAGTGCGTTCCGGTGAGCCGCAGGTCGTCGCGAATGAAGTGCACCAGCAGTACGCGCGGTTCGATCTCGCGGGTGACGTCGGTGCCGTTGATGGTCAGGCTGATTTGCATGAGGGCTCAACTCCTAGATCGTGATCTCAGAAACGGATGCCGCGGCGCGGTGGCAGGCCGCCCGCAGCACCCGACGGGTCAGCTCGTCGGCGAGGTGCCGCTTGTAGTCGACCGGTCCGCGCTGGTCGGTGAGGGGATCGCAGGCGATGGAGGCCAGGCGCCCGGCCTCCGTGAACAGTTCCTCGGTCGGAGCCTGGCCGACCAGCACGGCTTCGACCTCGGTGACATTGCGGTCGAGTCCGACCGCGGTGAGGCCGACGGTCACCTGGCCGATCGTGCCGTCGGACGCGAGTGTCACGCTCGCACCGGCCGCGGCGACGGCCCAGTCTCCGACTCGTCGTTCGACCTTTTCATAGGCGCTGCCGGAGCGCTCCCGAATCGGCACGCGCACCTCGATCAGCAGTTCGTTCTGGGCGACCGCGGTCTCGTACGGGCCGCGGTGGAAATCGGCCATGGACAGCATCCGCTCACCGGCCGGCCCGCGCACGACGG
Source organism: Cryobacterium sp. TMS1-20-1 (assembly GCF_004402355.1). NCBI lineage: Bacteria > Bacillati > Actinomycetota > Actinomycetes > Micrococcales > Microbacteriaceae > Cryobacterium > Cryobacterium sp. TMS1-20-1. Next base: position 84,985 of record NZ_SOGF01000027.1, read on the forward strand.
CCACCGCTTCGAGCACGTGGCAGACCGTGGAGAGATCTTCGGCCGGGTCGGCCTGGCAGAGCGAACCGCCGATGGTGCCGCGATTGCGCACGATCGGGTCGGCGATGACCCGTTCGGCATCGGTGATGATGGGAAACAGTCGCTTGACGTCGTCGGATTCGAGCAGCGTCGTGTGCCGGGTCATGGCGCCGATGCGCAGCACGTGCTGATCAACGAGCACTCTGTCAATCAGCAAGTAATCGAGCTCGAACAGGTCGTTGATGTCGATGAGCCAGTCCGGCCGGGCCAGACGCAGTTTCATCATGGGCAGCAGGCTGTGACCGCCGGCGACCACCCGGGACTCGGGCCCGTGACGATCGAGCAGGGCCAGGGCATTTTCGACCGAACTGGCACGAACATAATCGAACGGAGCCGGAATCTGCACGGGCTTCTCCTCACGAAAGAAGGTTCCTTGGCCCCACGCATCAGTGCGCGACACCGTTGTGTGCCACAGCTTGCTCCCCGCGCCCACCCGCTGTCAACAACGACCTCGGCGAAGTTAGGTGCTCCGGCGCGCTCTACCGGGCCAGATACTCGTCATGCTGCTGATGCGCCTCAGCTACCTGCTCGCGGATGCGGTTGATGTCCTTGGCCTTGTCGTGGTATTTCAGGTCCATGGCCAGGACCTGTTCTTCTTCCGCGGTCAGCATTCGGTAGATCCGCTCGCGCTCGGCCAGATCAGCGGTGTAATCCAGATCGAGGTAGCTGACCGCGTGGCGGCGCGCGTTGTTGATGGCGGTCTGGGCTTTGCCCGCCTTACTCAACAGCGAGGCCACAACGGTGATCGTGAGCGCTCCGATGATCACGCTCAGGGACAGCCCCGTGCTGATTTCCACGACCGGGACCGGTACACCACCGTTGATGAACGGCAGATTGTTCTCGTGGAGCGCGTGGAGCACCAGCTTGACGCCGATGAACGCCAAGACGAACGCCAAGCCGTAGGAGAGGTAAATCAGCCGGTCCAGGAGCCCGTCGATCAGGAAGTACAGCTGGCGCAGTCCCATCAGCGAGAACGCGGTCGCGGTGAAGACAATGTAGACGTTCTGGGTCAGGCCGAAGATCGCGGGAATGGAGTCCAGCGCGAACAGGATGTCCGTACCGCCGATCGCCACCATGACCAACAGCATGGGCGTGAGGGCCTTCTTTCCCTCGTGCATCGTGAACAGCTTGTCGCCGTCGTAGTGGTCGGTGGTGTGAAAGCTCCGCTTGGCCAGGCGGATCATGAAATTATCCGCCTGATTGTCGCCGTGTGCTTCGGGCTTGAGCAGATTGCCCGCGGTGATGAGCAGAATCAGGCCGAAGATGTAGAACACCCAGGCGAAGGAGTTGATCAGCGCCGCGCCCAGAAAGATGAACCCGGTGCGGGCAATCAGGGAGAAGACGATGCCGAACAGCAACACTTTCTGCTGGTCTTCGCGGGGAACCCGGAAGCTCGCCATGATGATCAGGAAGACAAACAGGTTGTCCACGGACAGCGCCTTCTCCGTGATGTAGCCGGCGAAGTATTCCGACCCCATCGTGCTGCCGCCGAAGACCAAGACCAGGATGCCGAAGAGGATGGCCAGGCCGACGTAGATGGAGGACCACACGGCGGCTTCCTTCAGCGAGGGAACGTGCGCCTTGCGAATATGAAAGAAGTAGTCGAAGGCGAGCAAAGCCAGGATGACAACGATGGTGATGACCCAGATGAGGGGTGTAACAGTCATGAACTCTGCTTTCCTAAGGTGGCGGCAGTGAGCCTAGCCCAGTTGCGGATGCTGCGTGACTCTTGGCGGCAAAGTGGCGGCTTGCGGTTGCCCAAGGTTAACCGCTTCGTCCGCGCCCGAGTAATCACGGGCGGTTCTTCCACTCCTGCCAAAACTGCGACTCGGCTACGGCTGCCTTCTGCTGCTCGAGGGCGTGCAGGCGGCCGTAGCTGAAGGTGTTCTCGCCGCGCAGGTAGGCGTCGACCGCGCCGCGCTTGAGCAGGCGCTCGCGGGCGATGACGCTGTCGTGCTGGTTGCCGAGAATGGTTTGAAGTTTCTGGGCGAAGGCACTGACCGTGGCGGCGCGCTTGCGGCTGAGCGGATGCGCCGTCTCAGCCGCATAGCGCAGCCGCTTGGCCCGCTTGCGCACCTCGTGCAGGGCGAGGTCGCGCTCGGCGCTCGGCACGGTTTTCGTGGCGGCTCGCACCGCACGGCGCAGTTTCTTCCATTCCTTATTGATCAGTGCCGGCACGACCGTGCGTGCTTCCTGCCTGGCCACGGCGGTGAATTGCGGTGAGGTCACGAGCGTCGCGAGCGCATCGAGCAGCCGAAAGTAGCGGTGGCTGTTGAGGGCAGTCAGGAGCGCGTGGTGCGCCGCGTCGGTGTCAGTATCCGCGCGACTGCCAAGACGCTCGCGAATCGGGCCGAGCAGCAGCCCCTCGGGTTCGCGGTCGAGGTGGCCTGTGAGGCGGCGCTGCATCACCTCTTCGTCGCGGGAGCCGCCCAGAACGGCCCCGAGCCAGGCGAGTTCGCTGCGCAGGTGCGGCACCACGGTCGCATCGAGCAGGGAGTGATAGGTGGCGAGAACCGAGCGCAGCCGCCGAGTGGCGACGCGCAGGGCGTGCACGCTTCCGGCTGTGGCCTGCCGTACCTGGGGATCCTGGGCGCGCAGCACCTCGTACTGTTCGTGCAGGTTCAACACCAAAACGTCGCCGGCCCATCCCGAAGACCGGGGCCGCCGGGGCGCAGCGTCCGGACGCTCGGGAAACCGGTCGCCGAGGGCGCGGGCCAGCTTTGACCCGTGCAGCGACACGTGGATGCTGCTCGCCGCGAGCATGGACTCCCCGGCGTCGAGCAGGTCGTCCGGACCATCGACGAGTTCGAGCTCCCATTCACGCCAGGCCGCCGTTGCCGGATCGGGGGTGAGGCGCTCGGCCTGAACGTGGTCGTCGCAGAGCACCGCGAGGGTCTCGCCGCCTACGCCGATCAGGGCATGCACCACTCGCTCGGTGTTCAGCCGGGCCACGGGAACGAGCGGGGAGTCCCGCACGTGAAACCGCACGAGTTGGGCGAGCGACTCGGGGACGGCATCCGCTTCGCTGTGCCCATCAGAAACGAGTACGTGCTTGCCCAGCGGTGCGTGAATTTCGCGCCGACGCCCGGCATCCAGCGGCAGTTTCAGGTGCCACCCGGCGTCGTCGCCGCCGGTGCGGCGACGCAGGGTGACGTGCTGGGCGGTGAGCACGAGGTCGGCGGTGTCGAAATAGACGGCCTGAAGATCGTGGGTGACCGGCGCGGCAACCGTCTGCACCCCGGGAAGGTCGTACAACCGGGGCAGCAGCGCCGTTTCGTCGACGTCAAACTTGAGTTCTGTCTCGATGCCGCCGTTAGTATCCACGATTCAGCCTAGCGCGGGACCCGCGCCAGGCTGCCGAGGTCAGACGCTCGCGAGCCAGAGGTCGGGGCCGAAGATCTCGTAGTGGATGCGGTCGGCCGGAACGCCGGACTTTAGCGCCTGGGAGCGGAGGCTCTGCATAAACGGGAGCGGACCACAGAGATACACCGAGGCGTCCTCCGGGATCGTCACGTTCTCCAGCGACATGAAGCCCTCGTGGTGACCCTCACTCGGGATCTCCAGCCAGAGTTCGAGCTCGGCCGCCTCCAGCAGGGCGACGTCTTCGTTCATCTGGTCACGCAGCGCCCAGCGCTCAAGGTTGCTCTCGGCATGCAGTACGAGCACCTCACGCTTTGAGCCGGTGTCTACCAGAGAACGCAGAATCGAGGCGCTGGGCGTGCAGCCGATTCCGGCCGAGGCCAGGACCAACGGGCCGGTGCCCGCATCGAGAGTGATGTCGCCACAGGGCACGGAGAGGATGAGCGTGTCACCGACCTGTACGTCGCGGTGCAGCACGGGGGAGACTTCGCCGTCGGCGTCGAGCTTGGTGGTGAAGACGCGGGTCGTGGCCGTGCCGGCCGAGAGCGAATACTGACGCACCTGGCGGATACCGTCGGGCATGACGGCGGTGACGCTGACGTACTGGCCCGGAAGGGCGGGCGTCACGGGAGTGTCGTCGGCCGGTTCAAGGGTGAACGTGACGGCGTCGGTTCCGGCAGCTTCTTTTTTCACAACGATCCAGGGGGCGAGCGGCTTGTCGCTGGCGAGTCCGGCGTAGAGGCCCTTCTCCATCTTGATCAGGGCGTGAGCCATCAACCAGTAGACCTCGGTCCAGGCGGCGGCGATGTCGGCGGTGATGACGTCGCTGAGTTCGTCGGCGATGGCCTCGAACAGGTACTTGTAGACGACGTCGTACTGCTCGGGCGTAATAGAAAGGGAGACGTGCTTGTGGGCGATGCGGGAGAGCATGGCCTCCGGCGTGGTGTCCGGGTTCTGCACGAGGTAGGTCGCGAAGACGGCGATGCTGCCGGCGAGGGCCTGCTGCTGCGTGCCGTTCCTCTGGTTGGAGCGGCTGAACAGCCCGTCGAACAGTTCGGGGTGAATGGTGAGCATGCGGTGGTAAAAGTTCTTCGCGATCTGGGGCATCCGCTCGCCGACGAGCGGCAGGGTGGCTTCGATGAAGGGGAGAGACTGGGGCGAAAGCATGAATACTCCTTCTGCGTGGCGACACCCGTTCGTGGGGTCTGCGTCAAAAGTAGCATTTGATATACCAATTAAAAGGATGTTTTCTACAAGTTGTAGAAATTAGGGACTTTAGTCCTACCGCACCAGACCGAGTTCGACCAGAACCGGTCCATTCGGTTTTCCGTGTGGCAGAGCCGCGATGACGATGCCGTCGAGCTCGCGGTAGAAGGATTCCCGCGCCCGGCGCAGGGCGCCGCGGAGGCCGCATCCGCTCAATAATGGGCAGGGGCCATCGGGCGAGTCGCACGCTGCCAGATCGGTGCGGGTATCGAGCTGGCGCAGCAGCGCCCCGACGGTGGCTTCGCGGCCGAGCGTGCTGATGCGCACGCCGCCGGTGCGTCCCCGGATAACCTCGACCAGGCCCAGCTCGCGGAGCCGCATGATGGCCTTGGTGACGTGGTTGTAGGGCGTGCCGACCTCGGTGGCGACGACCCGTGAGGTGTACGTGATGCTCTCCGGCGCCGCTGCCAGCAGCATGACGACCCGCAGGCACACGTCGCAAAAAGCAGTGATCCTCATTCCCTAACTGTAGGTGCGCGGCTTGCGCCCCGAGAGTAGGAGAGAATGGGGCAAGTGAACACTGAGTCGGAGACGCTGTTTGAGATAATCCGCTTCGTGGACCTGGCGGGCGTGCTCGCCAATGCCATTCTCGGCGGCGTCGCCGCGCGCACCGCACGCCTCGACATTGTCGGCTTCGTGGTGCTCGCGATCATGAGCGGGCTTGGTGGCGGCATGATTCGCGACACGCTGCTGCAGCAGGGCACGCCGGCCGCACTGCTCGACCCGGCCTACCTGATCTGCGCCATCCTCGGCGGGGTCATCGCCTACTTCGTGACCTTCAACGGTCGGTGGACTCGCCGCGTGCTGCTGCTGCTCGACGCGCTCGCCGTGGGCTGCTGGTCGGCGGTCGGGGCGCAGAAGGCGCTCGAGGCCGGTCTCGGCTGGCTTCCTGCGATTCTGCTCGGCATGATCACGGCCGTCGGCGGCGGCATGGTGCGGGACATTATGCTGCTCAAGGTGCCGACGATCTTCGGCGGAAACACGCTCTACGCCACGAGCGCGCTGCTCGCGAGCACCGAAATGGTCATCCTGAGCAAGCTCGGATTCGTCGCGATCGGCACCGGAGTCGCGATTCTCAGCGGAGCCGCGCTGTCACTGCTGGCCAAACGCTACGGCTGGATTCTTCCGACCGGGTACGCGCTGCGCATCCCCAAGCCGATTCTGCTGCTCAACCCCCGGGCTTGGCGGCAGCGCCGCCTCGATGCGCGCAACGCCCGCAACGGTGTGAATCCCGACGATCCGGGTGTCGGAGTCTAGTTTCGGCGCCCTCAGGCCGGGTTCAGCACGGCGAGGGTTGCCGCGTGCAGCAGGCCGTTCGTGGCCAGGGCGCTGCCGTGCCACGGTCCTGGCTGGCCGTCGATCGAGGTGAAGGTGCCGCCGGATTCCTGCACGATCGGGGCCAGGGCAGCCATGTCGTAGGGCTGCAGGTCGAATTCGCCGGCCACGTCGAGGTGCCCCTCGGCAAGCAGCATGTACGACCACATGTCGCCGTAGGCGCGGGTGCGCCAGACCTGGCGCGAAAGCGTGACGAGCTCGTCGAGGTGCCCGGCTTGATCCCACTGCTGCAGGCTGCCGTAGCTGATGGATGCTTCGGCGAGGGTCGCGATGCCGGAGACGCGTAGGCGGGTGGGGGCGGCATCCGCTTTGCTGCTGCTGTCGGCGGTTGTATTAGTTGTCCAGGCGCCGCTGCCGGTTGCGGCCCACCAGCGTTTGCCGAGCGCGGGGGCGCTGACCACGCCGAGAACCGGGACGCCGTCGATGGCGAGCGCGATGAGGGTGGCCCAGATCGGGATGCCGCGGAGGAACCCGGCAGTGCCGTCGATGGGGTCGATGATCCACTGGCGCGTGGTTGATCCGGCCGTGCCGAATTCCTCGCCGAGAATGCCGTCATCGGGGCGCTCGTTGGCTAGCCAGTCGCGGATGGCGCGCTCGACCGCCCGGTCGGCATCCGTCACCGGGGTGCGGTCGGGTTTGGTCGTCACGACGAGATCGAGCGCTGTGAAGCGGGCACGGGAGATCGCGTCGGCAGCATCGGCGAGGGCAAGAGCCAGCTGCAGGTCGTCGGAAAGGGCGTAGTTTTGCGGTTCGGTCACGGTCTCAAGGATAGTAATTTCACGAACGGATGCCGGTCACCGCCGCTTTTCGGCCTCGATTGGCATCATGCCCTCTTGGGGTGTTAGGGTTACACGTTGCCGCGGATAGTTCCGCTGCTTGACATGCACCTCTAGCTCAATTGGCAGAGCAACTGACTCTTAATCAGTGGGTTCCCGGTTCAAGTCCGGGGGGGTGCACCATCAAACCCCGTCGTTACTGCTGATGCAGTTCGGCGGGGTTTTTTCGTGCGCGGTCTTTCGAGTCCCCGACCAGTGTCGGCATCGCCGGGGCCCTGCGCGTGGCCACGCGTACGCAGACCGACCCCAACGTGGCATCCGCGAGGTGCTGGCCATTCTGCGCCCGAATCGATGGTCGGGCCCACGATCGCCCCTCACTCGCCAGCCGCTTGCCTACGGCAGTGTGTTCGGCAGCGGGGCCAGAGGTTCCGTCGGAATCGCTAGCTGCTGCAAGTCGATAATAGCTACTGCTGATCGTCGCCCGGTCTGGACGTCTTCGGGCGGCCGCTCTGTTGGATCGTTAGCGCTTTGGAAATTGTCGCGAACATTGCGTGGCGTGGGAATGGAGTAAGCACAGACGGACCGCACCGCGGTGATATCGATGTCCGATTGCCATTTGATGTCCGCGGCGCCCGTCGCTGAAGGCCCTTTCTCCAGCCATGCGAGTATTCATGCTGAAGGGTCTGTCGTTGTCATAAGGTCTGGTTTGATTCAGAGGTTCGAAGAGCTGTGGCCCTCGCGGATTCGTGCTCAGGGCGTCAACCTCTCCGGGCATCAGTTCTCGCCACAGTGTGCTACTCCCTCGAGCAACTGCGTTCTTGCTGAGCATTAAATTATTACCGCATCCCCCACGTGTGTTGGGGGCTGTTGACGCCGATCGAAAACCGGGCGAGTATCGGGCTTATTGGCCCTGTTTTGGCCCGGCGTTGACAACCGGGCCCTTTCCCCGTGGGTCGAGCCGGCCGAAAACGGGACTGATAATGCGAATGCAGTTTCGTTCAGAGTTCCCAAGATGTCTGAAAATTCCTCGACTTTTAGGGATGAGTTTGGTACACTTGTTCTATGAGCCAGAGCGGCGACACCCCCCAGCCGGGCCTCGTCGATCCGTTCTTTGCGGCCCACGGTTACCGGCCTTCGACACCCGAGGAGCGCGCCGAGTTTGATGCGTTCTGGGCGCAGTGCCAGGCAGACTGGCGCGTTGAGATCGCCGAGGGCCTCGGGCAGTTCGCTCCGTACGACGCCCTCGAAGACGTCGATACGGAGCCTTTCAGTACCGACCCATTCGTAGCGGATCCTGTCGGCCCGGCGTTCTATCGCCGTGAGATGCCTGACGGCCCGCCCATTCCGGCCGGCCTGGAACTGATCGAGGTGTTCGCCGCGGTGCCGCCCGAGCACCTGTTCGATGACGACCTTCGCGAGGAGTTCCTTTATGCCGAGTACCTCCGCACCGAGCACGACATTGACGACGAACCGGGTCCGCTGCTACCGGCCGACAGTAGTCGGGCCGACGACCTGAGTCCGTTTCAACGGCACCAGGCGCAGTTCGTCGACCGGGTGATTTACTTCGAGAAGGTGATCGCGTGGGCGCAGGCGAGTAAGGCCGAGGTCTTGACGGAGGCGTGGGATGACACCACTAACAGTGCTGAGACCGGTCGTCCGCAGGCCGGTCCGCAGCATGAGCATGACTGGGATGCGACCTTCGCCGCCCAGCAGGGCCTGGTCGCCGAAATGGCCTGTGCGCTGCGCATCCCCGCCGGCACAGCCTCCGGCCTGCTGCGGGAGAGCCGGGTGCTGGTCGAATCCCGGCCCGAGACCCTGACCGCGCTCCGCACCGGAGAGATCTCCCTCCGGCATGCCCAGCGGCTGCTCGACCAACTCGATTCCGTCCCGCAGCCCGCCCGGGCCGAGTTAGAGGCGGTGTTGCTGCCGCACGCGAAACGCCTCACTCCGGCGCAGTTCGATGGCAAGGCCCGCAAACTCCGGGAGCGGTTCCACCCTGACAGCATTACCGTTCGTCGCACCCGGTGTCTGGCCGATCGCCGGGTGCAGTTCTTCCCCGATAAGGACGGCATGGCCACCCTGTGGTTACGGGCGGCGGGCGACGACCTGCAAGGCGTCTATACCCGGGTCACCGATGCTGCGATCAGTCTGCAGGGGCCCGATGAGCCCCGCACCCTCAGCCAACTCCGCGCCGACGTCGCCATTGACCTGCTCCAGCAGGGCGTCACCGGCAGCGGCCTCGGCGCCGGCCTCACCGCCAACGTCAACATCACCGTCCCCGTCCTGACCCTGATGGGTCAGAGTGAGGAACCCGCCGACCTCGAAGGGTACGGGCCGATCGACCCGGAGACGGCCCGCCGGCTGGCTGGGACGGCGACGAGTTTCCTGCGCGTCCTCACCCACCCGCACACCGGCATCGTCCTCGACGTCAGCTCCACCCCGTTCCGCGTGCCGGCCGCGCTGAAGAAATACCTCCGCCTACGCGATGGAACCTGCCGGTTCCCCGGCTGCAACCGCTCCGCCGGCCATTCTGACCTCGACCACACCATCGATAAACAATTCGGCGGCCCCACCACCGCCACCAACCTCCACTTCCTCTCTCCCGCCCACCACAACCTCAAGCACTTCAGCGATTGGAAAGCCGTCGCCGGCCCCGACGGCACCGTGCACTGGACCAGCCCCGCCGGCAAACACTACGCCACCGACCCCGCCACCCGCATCAACCCACCGCAACAACAAACCGCGCCAGCATCACCCATGCCGGCCGAGCCGGCACCACCCGTGCCCGACCCGTGGACCACCGACTGGACCTCCGCCGGGAACTCCACTTGGAACACCGACAATCTCGACCTCGACACCGATCCTCAACCGTTCTAGGGCAAGCGATCCTCACCGGGTTCGTCGGTTCGGGGGTACCCTCCGGCGCCTTCGCACGTTGCCGGCCAGAAAATTCACCTCGATAGACTGTGCCAACGTTCACCCCAACTCAACCGCAGCGACGCGGAAAGGTCTCTATGCCCCGCACGGATTCAACTGCTACACCCTCCGATCAGGGCCTGACAGTGTCGACGACCGGCACCGACGCATCCGCTTCGGCACACGCTGACGGCGAGGTGCTGCTGCAGCGTGAGGGACCGCTGGCCCGCATCATCCTGAACCGGCCCAAGGCGCTCAACGCGCTGACCCACGGCATGATCCGGTCGATCACCGCAGCGCTCACCGACTGGGCCGACGACGAGACCGTGCAGACCGTGCTGCTCACCGGCAGCGGCGACCGCGCCCTGTGCGCCGGCGGCGACATCGTCTCGATCTACCGCGACGCCCGCACCGATCCAGACGAGAATGCCCGGTTCTGGGCCGATGAATACACCCTGAACGCGCAGATCAAGCGGTACCCCAAACCCTTCGTCGCCCTGATGGACCGCATTGTGCTCGGCGGGGGAGTCGGCCTCTCCGGCCACGCCTCACACCGCGTCGTGACCGAACGCACCCGACTCGGCATGCCGGAGACCACCATCGGTTTCGTGCCCGACGTCGGCGGTACCTACCTCTACTCGCGCACCCCCGGCGAGCTCGGCACCCATCTCGCCCTTACCGCCGCGACCATGACCGGTTCTGATGCGATCGCCCTCGGGCTCGCCGACAGTTTCGTCGACTCCGCGCGCCTCGATTCCCTGGTCGATGCCCTCAAACGGATGCCCGTTGCCGCGGCCATCGCCGAGTACGCCGAGTCGACGGTGCCCGCGGCCCCGCTGCTGGCCGAGCGCACCTGGATCGATGAGTGCTACGCCGGCAATAGCCTGCCCGTGATCATCGATCGGCTGCAGAACTCTCCCGTTGCTGCGGCCCGCGCCGCCGCCACAGCCATTCTGGCCAAGTCGCCCACCGCGCTCACGGTCACCCTCGAATCCCTCCGCCGCGCCCGTGACCTGTCCGATCTCGAAGACGTACTTGAGCAGGAGTACCGGGTGTCACTGCGCATGGTGGCCGGCCACGATGTGGTCGAGGGCATTCGCGCCCAGGTGATCGACAAGGACCGCAACCCGAACTGGCAGCCGAGCAGTCTGGACGCCGTGTTCGGCACCGATGTGCAGGCGCACTTCGCGCCGTTGGGGGAGCGCGAGCTGCGCCTGCCACGCGTGCACGTTCCCGCCGAGCCCGAAACGAGCGTGCAGCCAGGCACGAGCGTCGAGCCCGGCATGACCGGCGAAATCCACACGACCGGCGGACTCCGCCAGAACACCGAACGAAAGGCCACCGCATGAGCGACACAACCCAGACCGAAACTCCAACCGACGCCGACACCTACGAAAACATCCTGCTCGAGCGCCACGGCCGGGTCGGCGTGATCACGCTCAACCGCCCGAAGGCACTGAACGCCCTCAACTTCGCCACCATGCAGGACGTCGTCGGTGCCGCCACCCGGCTCGACACCGACTCTTCGATCGGCGCGATCGTGATCACCGGTTCTGAGCGGGCCTTCGCGGCCGGCGCCGACATCAAGGAGATGGCGTCGAAGAGCTACATGGATATGTACCTCCAAGACTGGTTCGCCGGCTGGGACAAGCTCGCCGCCGTGCGCACCCCGGTCATCGCCGCTGTTTCCGGCCACGCCCTCGGCGGCGGCTGCGAACTCGCCCTGATCTGCGATTTCATTATCGCCTCCGACACCGCGACGTTCGGCCAGCCCGAGATCAAGCTCGGCGTCATACCCGGCATGGGCGGATCCCAGCGCCTGACCCGCGCCGTCGGCAAGGCCAAGGCGATGGAGATGATCCTCACCGGCCGTACCATCGACGCCGTCGAAGCCGAACGGGCCGGTCTCGTCGCCCGCATCGTGCCCGCCGCCGACCTGCTGGCCGATGCCCTCGCGACCGCCACGGAGATCGCGGCCAAATCGGCACCGATCGCGATGCTCGCCAAGGAGGTCGTCAACGCGGCGTACGAATCGATGCTGAGCGGCGGCATCCACTTGGAACGTCGCCTGTTTCATTCGGTGTTCGCGACTGAGGATCAGAGCGAGGGCATGGCCGCCTTCATCGAAAAGCGGTCACCGAATTTCACGAACCGCTAGCGACCACGCTTCCAGCTGTACTCATTCTCGGGCCGCCCGGGCGTGCCGTAGCGCGGCGCGCGTAGCACGAGACCGGTGTTGGCGAGATATTCCAGGTAGCGGCGCGCGGTCACCCGGGAGAGCCCCAGCGGCTCCATCAGCTCACTCGCCGAGACCGACGCGGTCTGGGCCTGCAGATAGGTGACCAGCGGATTCAGCGTCGAATCGGCCAGGCCCTTCGGCAGCGGAATATCGGTCGGCGCGCGCAGGCTCGCGAACGCGTTATCAACCGCCGACTGCGTCACAACGGATGCGTGCGCGTTCAGTTCCGCACGAAAGTCCCGGTAACTGGACAATTTCGCAGCAAAGGTCGAGTAGGTGAACGGCTTGATCAGGTACTGCACGACGCCGGCGGCGATCGCCCCGCGCACATTGTCGAGGTCGCGCACCGCGGTGATGGCGATGATATCCGTGGACAGACCGGCCGAACGGATGCGCCGGCTCACGTCGAGCCCGTGGCTGTCCGGCAGGTTCATGTCCATCAGCACGAGGTCGATCGGGGTGCCGGCCGAGGCGGCGGCCGCTACCCGGCGAAAGGCCTCCTGCCCGGTGCCGACCGTGGCGACGAGCTCGAACCCGGCCAGGCGACCGATGTAGACGGCGTGCGCCTCGGCGGCGAGTGGTTCGTCCTCGACGACGAGCACGCGAATCGGTGCTGAGTCAGTCATGATTGACCGCCGCAGCGAGCGTTTCGGGCGGTGTCGGTGTGGCCGTGGTGTCTGCTGCTGCGGGCAGAGGCGCTGCGGGCAAAGCAATCGCCGGAATCGTCACCGTGAACACGGCACCCTCGCGACGCCCGATGGTGAGTGTGCCACCGAGGCGCGTGACCGCCTGGCGCACCAAAGCCAAACCGAGGCCGCGGCCGCCGACCGTGCCAGTGCCCTTGGTGCTGAATCCCAGCCGCAGCACCTCATCGATGACATCGAGCGCCACACCGGCACCGCTGTCGGCCACCTCGATCACGACGGCCTGCTCGGTCGACGACACCGTGACCGATACGCGGCGTGGGTCGTCGCCGCTCGCCGCCGCATCGAGCGCGTTGTCGACCAGATTGCCGAGCACCGTCACGAGGTCCTGGATCGACAGCCCGGACTGCGCGAGCGTGCCGGACGCCGTGACGGTCAGGGTGATACCCAGTTCGTTGGCCTGCGCCGATTTTCCCATGATCAGGGCGCTGATCACCGGTTCGTCGACCGAGCCGACCATCTCGTCGGCGAGTCGCTGGCTCAATTCGAGGTCTTTTGTGGCGAATTCGAGTGCCTGCTCGGTGCGGCCGAGTTCCATCAGCGACACGATCGTGTGCAGCCGGTTGGAATGCTCGTGGGTCTGCGCTCGCAGTGCATCGGACAGGGTCCGCATTGACTGCAGCTCACTGCCCAGGTTCTGCAGATCGGTGTGGTCGCGAATCGTCGCCACGAACCCCATCGGTTCCGCCCGGGCATCCGCGTTCCCCGAGGCGGTCGCCGGCTGCTGGTTCACTACGAGTACTCGCGTGCCGGTCACATGAATCTCGTCGTGCGCGTTGCGGCCGCTCCGCAGCAGATCTCCGAGACTCGGCGGCAGGCTCAGGGCGGTCAAAGCCTGCGGTCGCTCGAAACTTCCCGCAGCCGGGCGCGGCGGAATCCCCAGCAGGGTGGCCGCCTGATCGTTGTAGAGCACGAGGTCACCGTGCAGATCGACTAGTACCAGACCCTCCCGCACGGAGTGCAGCACCGAGTCGTAGTAGACGAACAGTTGCGCGAGGTGCTCCGGTCCCCAGCCCAGGGTGACCCGGCGTAAGTAGCGCCCCAGCAGCCAGGTCACCACTGACCCCGACGTGAGGAGCCCGAGAGCCAGACCGAGCACCGAGGGTAACCGGGCGTTCAGGGCGATCGTGATGTTGCTCGTCGTGGTGCCCACCGCGACGAGCGCGCGCACGGTGCCGTCGGCATCCGTTACCGGCACCACGGCACGAACGGATGGCCCGAGGGTTCCGGTGCTGATTTCGGTGAAGGCGGTTCCGGAGAGTGCCGGAGCGATGGCGCCGATGTAGTCCCTGCCGATCTCGGTGTCGGTTGGGTGGGTCCACCGGGTACGGTCTGGGGCCATGATCGTGATGAAATCGAGCCCCGCATCGGCGCTCAACTCGAGCGCGTAAGGCTGCAGCGACGCGCTCGGGTCGGCCGACTCACTCGCCGCGAGCACGAGCGGACTGTCGGCGATGGCGGTGGCGACCGCGAGCATCCGGTTGCCGGTCTCGACGTAGCCGCGATCGCGCGCGTCGACGAAGAAGGCCGTTCCGACGAAGAGCGTGAGCATGACGATGAACAATGCGTGCGCGAAAAAGAGACGCCGAGCGATGCTCCATTCCTTACGCACTACCTGCCTCTTTCGTGAGCTCGTGAACAATATGACCGCAACCGTGCGCGAGCGGGGTGCGTCTACCAGTGTGGAATAAATTGCACCGACCGGAGCCCCTGGTGGATCAGGTTAAGCCTCAATACCGTTCAGTTAAGCACTTGAATGGTGATTTCTGGCTCGTGACCGGGTTGTGGCCAGTGGGCGTGGTGGAAGCGTTTGGCGGGCCATTTCGAGACCTTGCGTTT